>JBFLXF010000417.1:0-3149 GCA_040757515.1 Actinomycetota bacterium | reverse complement strand
GGCCGCACAGGAGGCGGCGGCGAACGAGCTGATCGCCGCCGAGAACCCCGTGCAGCCCGAGCCGCAGCAGAGCTCGGAGCCGCAGCAGATCGAGGTTCCAGGCGTTATAGGGCAGCACGTGGACGCCGCCGCGCAGACGGTTGCGGCTGCCGGTCTCGCCTACGCTACCTCTGAAGTGGAGAGCGCCGAGCCCGCCGGTACGGTCGTTGAGACGGACCCCGCTGCAGGAACGCCTCTCAATCCCGGTGCCGTAGTGACGCTCTACTACAGCAGCGGTCCCGCTCAGCAGACGCAGCCGCCCGCTACCCAGCAGCCGGGCGGGTCCACCACGCAGCCCGTCACCGGCGGCGGGTCGTGCGGCGACACCTTCGGTGGCGTGCAGCCGCACGTCGCGGAGGCCGGGTGCATCCTCAAGGCCCAGTTCGGCTACACGATCTACGGCCTCAGGCCCGGCGACCCCGGCGACCACGGCAAGGGCCTCGCCCTCGACGTGATGGTCTCCGGCCCCGCCGGTTATGACGTCGCCGAGTTCGCCCTCGCAAACTTCAGCGTCAGCTACGTCATCTACGAGCAGCAGATTCGGTTCCCGGGCGGCGGCTGGCAGCCGATGGAAGATCGCGGCGACCCGACCCAGAACCACTTCGACCACGTCCACATCTCCTTCAATCCTTAAGAGCAGACCCAAAGACAGCTAAGGGACCGGGGCCCGCCTTTCGGCGGGCCTCTCCCCTTGCTGTAGTCCCGCGCCCCGGTTGAAGAGCGCCGCCTCGCAGGGTAAGGTTTAGATAAGGCTAAAATGTAAACGGGAGGTTCCATGTTGGGCTGGCGCGTGGAGGTGAGTGGGCCATGATCGAGTTTTTCGCCGGCCTGCCGCCGGTGGTTCAGGCGCTGTTGGGGACGTTATTTACGTGGGGGATGACGGCTGCGGGGGCGGCGCTGGTGTTCGGCACCAAGAGTGTGCCGCGCAGGCTGCTCGATGCGATGCTCGGGTTTGCGGCGGGGGTAATGATCGCGGCGAGCTTCTGGTCGCTGCTTGCGCCTTCCATAGAGCTCTCCGAGGCGGGGGCTCTGCCGCCCTGGGTGCCGCCGGTCATCGGGTTTCTGGCGGGGGGACTCTTCCTGCGGCAGCTGGACCGGCTGCTTCCTCATCTGCATCCGGGGATGAAGATGTCCGAGGCCGAGGGTATCGAGACCAGCTGGCGCAGGAGCGTGCTGCTCGTCTCCGCGATAACGCTGCACAACATCCCGGAGGGGCTCGCCGTGGGGGTGGCTTTCGGGGCGGTGGGGCTCGGCATCTCCGAGGGGGTGCCCGCGGCGTCTCTGGGCGCGGCTGTCGCGCTCGCCATCGGCATCGGGCTGCAGAACTTTCCGGAGGGAACGGCCGTCTCCATGCCCCTGAGACGCGAGGGGATGAGCCGGGCCAGAAGCTTCTTCTACGGCCAGCTCTCCGCGACCGTCGAGCCTGTGGCGGCGGTACTCGGGGCGGCGGCGGTGCTCTACGCCCAGCCAATACTGCCCTACGCTTTGGCGTTCGCTGCGGGGGCCATGATCTTCGTCGTCGCCGAGGAGCTTATCCCGGAGGCCAAGCGCGGCAGTCCGGATATCGCGGCCCTCTCTCTCATGGGCGGCTTCGCCGTCATGATGAGTCTCGACGTGGCTCTGGGATAGAGATCCTGCGCCTCCGGCGCTTCCATCCCGCTGCTATATACTGCCGCCGAAGTGGAGGAATCTGAGGCATCCGGCAGGAAGGCATCGGGGGTCTCGGTCCTCGCCTGGGTCCTCTACGACTTCGCGAACACCATCTTCTCGGTCTCCATCCTGACCGTCTTCTTTCCGTTGTGGGTAGAGGAGGTGGCCGGCTCGGGCGCTCTGCTCGTCAACGCCGCCATCGCCGTCTCCGCGCTGCTCGTCGTGCTCACCGCTCCGGCCCTAGGCGCGATAGCCGACCTTCGCCAGCGGCGGGTGCCTTATCTGGTTGTTCTCACCCTCGCCGCCGTCGGGCTCACGGCCGTGTTGGACGCAGGCGGTGTGGCGGTCGGGCTCGCGCTCTTTGTCGCCGCCGATCTCTGTTTCCAGTCTGCGCTGGTCTTCTACAACGCCCTGCTCCCGGCCGTCTCCGTCGGGCGGGGGACCGGGAGAGTGAGCGGCTATGGAACCGCCGCCGGGTACGTCGGCTCCATCCTGGCACTGCTCGTCCTCACTCCCTTCGTCTCCGAAGGCGAGACCCTCCGGGAGTTGCTCGGGCCTTTTGACGGATTTCTGGAGACCGGTGGCGAGCGCAACGCCAACGCCTTCGTCCCGACCGCCGTCCTCTACCTCCTTTTCTCGCTGCCCGCCTTCTTCCTCGTCCCCGACCCAAAGGTCCGTGAGCCACGCCCGGTCTCGCTCGTCGCGGCTTACCGGGACGTGATCTCCACGGTCAGGAATATGCGCGGCTACGCGGGGGTCGGCGTCTTCATGTTCGCCACGCTCCTCTACATGGACGCCGCGAACACCGCCGTCTCCAATATGGCTCTCTACGGACGGGTGGTCTTCGGGATGGACAGCGGTCAGGTGAGGAATCTCCTGCTCTTCTCGACCGTCTTCGCCGTTGTTGGGTCTGCGGGGTGCGGCATCGCCTCGGACAGGTTCGGGCCGAAGAAGGCGCTGCTCGGGGTGCTCCTATTGTGGGTCGCGGCGATCTCGCTCGCCGTTGTGGCGGTGGGGGTGTGGATGCTCTACGTGGCCGGGCCGCTCGTCGGGATCGCGCTCGGCGGCACCTGGACCGTCAGCCGGGCGATGCTCGTCGCCCTCTCCCCTCCGGAGAAGCTTGGGGAGTTCTTCGGCATCTTCTCGCTCGCCGGGAAGATCTCCGCCGTCGCAGGGCCCGCGCTCACGGCGGCTCTGCTCTTTATGCTTGGCGACCTCGGACCTACGGCGTACAGGATCTCCGTCGGCTCCCTCGTCGCCGTCATGGCCGCCGGGATCTTGCTGCTCCTCAGAGTCCCCGACGCCCGCCCGGACCCGACTGTCGAGCGCTACGCATCTGAGGCCGGTCCCCTTGATTCCGGGCCGTAGAAGAGGGTAAATGGAGAACATGGACCGTCCGGAAGGGAGAGAAGCCACAAGGAACCTGGCTCTCAGGGGCCGCGTCGTCACCGACTATGAGG
>JBFLXF010000416.1:0-3173 GCA_040757515.1 Actinomycetota bacterium | reverse complement strand
TAGACTCAGGAGACAGGCGGCGAAGCTTCTGGAGAGGGTGATGGGGGAGAGGGGTGTCGGCGGTAGTCCATAAGACCCGCAGGTACGGCAGGTCTAGAGCGCGCAGGCGGCGTGGGGCGATGATCCTGCTTGCCGCTCTCGCCCTGCTCGCCGCGCTGCCGCTGGCGCTGGAAGTCCCCGACGCCGTGCGGAGAGCGCTGTATCCGCTGGAATACGAGGAGACGATCCGGGCGGTCGCAGCCGAGCACGGTATAGAGCCGACGCTCATCGCCGGGGTGGTCTACGTGGAGAGCCGCTTCGGGCACGACGCTACCTCGCACAAGGGAGCCTACGGGCTCATGCAGATCATGCCCTCCACGGCGGAGTTCATCGCCGAGAGGAGCGGGATAGAGGGCGACTACCGCGACCCGGAGACGAACCTGCGGATGGGTGCCTGGTACCTCGGTTATCTGGAGGAGCGCTATTCGGGTGATGAGAGGCTGATGCTCGCCGCGTACAATTCCGGGGAGGGCCGCGTGGACGGGTGGCTCGGCGAGGGCCGCGACCTCGGCGGTGGCGACATCCCGTTCGAGGAGACCCGCAACTACGTGAACGACGTCCTCGAAGCGCAACGTACCTACGAAGAACTCTACGGGAGGAACCTAGATCGAGACGCGTAACGCCTTCAAGGTGAACAGCGAATATTTACCGACCGGCGACCAGCCGCAGGCGATAGAGAAGCTTGCCTCGGGGCTCGATGCCGGGATGCGGGCGCAGACGTTGCTCGGCGTCACCGGCTCGGGCAAGACGCACACGATGGCGCGCGTCATCGAGAAGGTCGGGAGGCCCGCGCTCGTCATCGCGCACAACAAGACGCTCGCGGCACAGCTCGCCAGCGAGTTCGGCGAGTTCTTCCCGAACAACGCCGTCGAGTACTTCGTCTCCTACTACGACTACTACCAGCCCGAGGCCTACGTCCCGAGCACGGACACCTTTATCGAGAAGGACGCCCAGATCAACGAGGACATAGACCGCCTGCGTCACTCGGCGACGAGCGCTCTGTTCACCCGCCGCGACGTGATCGTGGTGGCGAGCGTCTCGGCGATCTACGGCCTCGGAAGCCCGGAGGAGTACCGCTCGAAGATGGTCCTGCTGGAGGAGGGCGGATTCTATGACCTCGACGACGTGCTGCGGGACCTGGTGAGGATCCAGTACACCAGAAACGACTACCAGCTCGCCCGCGGCACCTTCCGGGTGCGCGGCGACGTGCTGGAGGTTCACCCGGCCTATCAGGACACCGTCTACCGCGTCTCCTTCTTCGGCGACGAGGTCGAGGAGATGACCGAGGTGGACCCGCTGACCGGCGAGGTGCTGCGCCGGCACGAGACCTTGACCGTCTACCCGGCGACCCACTTCGTCACCGACGAGGACCGGCTGGCCGTCGCGACGAGGAACATCGAGGCCGAGCTCGAGGAGCGGGTCGCGGAGCTGGAGGGCGAGGGCAAGGTGCTGGAGGCGTATCGCCTGCGGCAGCGGACGCAGTACGACCTGGAGATGATGCGCGAGCTCGGGTACTGCTCCGGCATCGAGAACTACTCGCGCCACCTCGACGGCAGACCCGCGGGCTCGACCCCGTACACTCTGCTCGACTACTTCCCGGACGACTACGTGACTTTCGTGGACGAGTCTCACATCACGCTGCCGCAGGTGCGTGGGATGTACAACGGGGACCGCAGTCGCAAGGAGACGCTGGTGGAGCACGGCTTCCGGCTGCCTTCGGCGCTGGACAACCGTCCGCTCAAGTGGGACGAGTTTCTGCTCAAGACGAACCAGCTCGTGTGCGTCTCGGCTACGCCGGGGCCGTGGGAGCTGGAGAACAGCGAGCAGATAGTGGAGCAGATCATCCGCCCGACCGGCCTCGTGGATCCGGAGGTCGAGGTGCGCCCGACGAAGGGCCAGATCGACGACCTCTTAAACGAGGTCGCAAAGCGTGTCGAGCACGGCGAGCGCGTTTTGATCACCACGCTCACCATCAAGATGGCCGAAGATCTTACGGACTACCTGCTCGAACACGGCGTCAAGGCACGCTACATGCACGCCAACATCGAGACGCTGGACCGCATCCAGATCATAAGGGGCCTGCGCACCGGCGAGTTCGACGTGCTTGTGGGCATAAATTTGCTCCGGGAAGGCCTGGACCTCCCGGAGGTCACCCTCGTCGCCATCCTGGATGCGGACAAGGAGGGCTTCCTGCGCGGAGAGCGGGCGCTTATCCAGACGATAGGGCGGGCCGCACGCAACGTCAACGGCCGGGTCATCATGTACGCCGATCGGGAGACCGAGGCGATGCGCATCGCGATAGGGGAGACAAACCGCAGGCGCGAGATCCAGCTGGATTACAACCGGCGCAACGGCATCGAGCCGCGCACCATCAAGAAGGGCGTCTCGGACATCCTCATCGCCGCCGAAGCGAAGGGACTCTATAAGACGCAGAGAGAGGCGCGGCGTGAGGCCCCGCGCGATCCCGGTGAAATCCGGAGCCTCATCGCCGACCTTCAGGCGGAGATGCTCCAGGCGGCGGAGGAGCTCAGGTTCGAGTACGCGGCGAAGCTTAGGGACGAGATCAGGGACCTGGAGAGGCAGCTGCAGGAGGTGAGCTCCTAGAGCCTTGAGTATCCGGTCAGGTCGCCGTTGAACCGGCCGTCGGCGCCGTCTCACATGCATTCCTCAGGCCGTCCACGGCCCTTTGCATGGTTTCGCGGTAGCTCACGGAGAACCCTGCGCAGGAGCACGCAAACCCGAGCGCGGTCTGGGAGGGGAACACGGCTCTGCCTCCTCGGGAAGTACACGCCTCTCGGAGATCAGTCAGCGGGAAGCCCTCCAGAGCCTGTCTTAACGCGTCCTCTGCAGAACCTTTTTGACTCCTTAACGAAGCGCGCCTCCTCCGGCCTGTAGAATGGGGCGCGAGCAGGAGAGAGGAAGGGATGTCCTGTTATGGAGCCGTCTTCGGGTCAACCGCCCAGGCACTGCGATCACAGGCCGCCGAAGGTCGGCGCGATCCGTACCGAGAAGGGCGTGCGGGTCCAGTGTCTGTCCTGCGGAACGCTTGGCCCGGAGTGCGAGAGCGCCGGGGAAGCCTTCAGGGCCCTGCTCAAGACACCGTACCGGATGGGCGGGGGCGCCGCATCCAGGGA
>JBFLXF010000415.1:0-3183 GCA_040757515.1 Actinomycetota bacterium | reverse complement strand
GGCGCACTCCTGGATCGAGACTATGCCCTGCAACTTCACCCACCGCCACCTCGCCGAGAGGGTCAAGGAGGGCGTGCGCGAGGCCGGCGGCACCCCGATGGAGCTCAACACCGTCGCCATCAGCGACGGCATAACGATGGGCACCCAGGGGATGAAGACGAGCCTCGTCTCCCGCGAGGTCATAGCCGACTCCATAGAGCTCGTCGGGCGCGGGCACATGTTCGACGCCATCGTCACCATCGTCGGCTGCGACAAGACCATCCCGGCGGCGGCGATGGCCCACGCCCGGCTCGGGATACCGGGCGTCATCGTCTACTCCGGCTCCATAAAACCGGGCCGCTTCCACGACCACGACGTCACCATCCAGGACGTCTTCGAGGCAGTAGGCGCGAACGCCGCCGGAAAGATGAGCGACGAGGACCTGCGCGACCTCGAAGACCACGCGTGTCCCGGCGCCGGGGCTTGCGGCGGCCAGTACACCGCCAACACGATGGCGATGGCCCTGGAGTTCCTCGGCCTCTCCCCGATGGGGAGCGCGAGCCCCCCGGCCCTCGACGGGCGCAAGGACGCGGTCTGCGTCGAGGCCGGAAGGCTGGTCATGCGCCTGCTGGAGAACGGCCTCACCCCAAGTAGGATCCTCACCCGCGAGGCCTTCGAGAACGCTATCGCCGCCGGAGCGGCGACCGGTGGCTCGACGAACCTGGTGCTGCACCTGCTCGCCATCGCCCGGGAGGCCGGCGTCCCACTCGACATAGACGACTTCGACCGCATAAGCTCCCGCACACCCATCATCGCCGACCTCAAGCCCGGCGGGCGCTACACCGCCGTAGACCTCGACCGCGCGGGAGGCACGCGCCTCGTCGGGAAGCGGCTGCTGGAGGCCAGCCTCGTTGACGGAGGCCAGATCACGGTCACCGGCCGCACGCTCGCCGAGGAGGTCGAAGGCGCAGAAGAGACCGAGGGACAGGACGTCGTCACGAGCGTCGAGTCACCGCTGCGCCAGACCGGAGGGCTCGTAATCCTCAAGGGCAACCTCGCCCCGGAGGGGTGCGTCGTGAAGGTCGCGGGATATACGCGCCTCTCCCACACCGGACCGGCCCGCGTCTTCGACTCCGAGGAGGACGCGATGGAGGCCGTGCAGGCGGGTAGCATAAAGGAAGGCGACGTCGTCGTGATCCGGTACGAGGGACCCCGGGGCGGCCCGGGGATGCGCGAGATGCTCGGCGTGACGGCGGCCCTCGTCGGGCAGGGGCTTGGCGAGAGTGTGGCGCTCCTCACCGACGGGCGATTCTCCGGCGCGACCCGCGGCCTGATGGCCGGCCACGTCGCCCCCGAGGCCGCCCACCGCGGACCCATAGCAGCCTTGCGCGACGGCGACACGGTGACCTTCGACATCGAGGAACGCACCCTTAGCGTGGACCTCTCCGAAGAGGAGATCTCCGCCCGCCTCGCCGAATGGAACGAACCCGAACCGCGCTACAAGACCGGCGTGATGGCCAAGTATGCCGCGCTGGTCTCCTCAGCCTCAAGAGGAGCGGTCACGACGGTTCCGAATCTGGGAGACCGCTAGCATCTACCTGCCGCCGTTTTTCAGGCGGTACCACAGCGGCAGGGCGAACCAGACGGAGAAGAAAGAGAGCGCCACCAAGCCGGTGACGGCAGCCGCGAGGGAGGCGTCGAACATGAGGTCGGTGATGACGAAGATCACGCCGACCATAGCGGGCACCAGAAAGGCGAGGCCCGCTATCGTGAGGGCGTTGGCGACGCGCAGCCGATGCTCGCGAGCACCCTGGCGCCAAAGCAACCGATGGTGCGCGGAAGGGGCGATCAGGAGTGCCGTCGCGACCGCCGTGCACATCAGGGTGGCGAAGAAGACGCCGCGCTGGAGGCCGGTAAGCGTCTCGAAGCGGCCAGTGAACGGGATCGTGAGCAGGAAGGCGAACAGGATCTGTACCCCGGGAATCACGACGCGCAGTTCCTGCAGCAGCTCAACGATCTCCCGCGCGCTCCGCTCCTGTTCGCTCTCTCCCGTGCGCGGCGACCCGCCCTCTATCGTCTCTCTCATCTCTCCGTTCGCCCTGCCCGCACCTGATACCGATTCTACATGCCGCAGCCTTCAGAGATCGCCCTCCGGACCCATCACGGAGACAGCCCGGAAGTCGCGCCGATCAGCCCGATAGATGCGGCATGCGCCGCGGCTTCGGCAGACGTGGCGGCCAGAACCATCTCCGTGCCCAAAGAGCGCGCCCGGCGGGCCATCTCGCGCACCTCGGCGTCCCGTTCGCCTCCGGAGACGTCGCGGATGTAGATCGCACGGATGCGGTTCGGGTGCTCGCGAGCGGCCTGCAGGTAGATCTCCGGATCCTCCTGCCCCGAGTCTCCGATGAGTACAAACGGCAGCCATGGATAGGTGGCGAGCAGCGTCCTTATGATCCTGAGTTTGTGCTCGCGGTGGCGGCCGAGCACGGTCGGGCTCCAGTCTTTAAGGAAGATCGGCCCCTTCGGCACTCCGTGGACGTCCATGAAGTCTTCCAGGACGTCGTAGATGTTCCACGGACTGCTGGAGACGTAGAAGATGGGGTTGAATGCCTGGCCGCCGGAGCCGCGCCGGAGGGCCCGGTAGAACTCGGCCACCCCCTCGAACGGCAGGCGCGTGTGCGCGTTGTTGAGCAGCACGATCCGGGCCATCTTCAACGCGCTCGTCGCGCTGGAGCGCACCACGGTGTCATCCAGGTCGCTTATGACGCCGAACTCCGCCTCGCGTACGATGAGCACGTTCCCTCTCGCCCGCGCTTCGCGCTGGTCCCGCGCCAGCGGCCACAGCACCTCCAGTTCGACCGGATGCCAAGCCACGTCCTCGACCGGCGGCTCCGCCAGCTCGAAGGCCACGTCGAAGAACCCCTCCGCGTCAGCGGTAGCATCGACCTCTGCCCCATAGAATCGGGCGCGCACTCGTGCGCCGGGGATCTCATCGCTGAAGAACCTCCGGCCCATGTTCACGACGTTCCTCCACGCCGGGTCGCGCTGGCTGGAGCGGGAGATCCCCGCCCGCTCCAGCACCCGCCCCTTGATAAACGCTCGTCTCGGGGTCCCGTGTCCCCGGTACGGCAGCACGTCGACCGGATCCAACCACCCCCGACGCACCTTCAGCCGGAACCTCCAGCGGTCAAACCTCTCCTCCAC
>JBFLXF010000414.1:0-3202 GCA_040757515.1 Actinomycetota bacterium | reverse complement strand
GGACGACGGCGAATCTGGGGAGAGGAGAGGCTTTGGGCACGTTGAGAGAGGCGGTAGTGGTGGTAACGGGGGCGAGCAGGGGGCTTGGGCGGGCGATCGCGGAGGAGCTGGCGAGCGGCGGAGCGAAGGTGGTGGTGAACTACTCGCGCAGCAAGGAGCCGGCCGAAGAGCTGGTGGGCCGGATCTCCGAGCAGGGCGGCGAGGCGATAGCGGTCCAGGCGGATGTCTCGGATCCGGAACAGGCGGAGCGTCTCATTCAGGAGACGATAGACAGGTTCAACCGGATAGACGTGTTGGTGAACAACGCCGGTATAAACCGGGATAAGACGCTCAGGAAACTCTCGGTCGAGGACTGGGACACGGTCGTGCGGGTCGATCTCAACAGCGCCTTCTACACGGTGCACGCCGCGTTGCCGCACATGATCGACGCCGGAGGAGGCAAGATCATAAATATGAGCTCCTTCGTCGGCGAAGCCGGCAACGTCGGCCAGGCAAATTACGCGGCGGCCAAGGCCGGTCTCCTCGGCTTCACCAAAACCGCCGCCAAAGAACTCGCCCGCTACGGCATAACCGTCAACGCCATCTGTCCCGGCTTTATCGAAACCGATATGGTCGCCAACATCCCGGAGGACGTTCAGCAAAAACTCCTCAAAACCGTCCCCCTCGGACGCTTCGGGCAGCCCCGCGAGATAGCCCGCGCCGTCCGCTACCTTATAGAAGATGGCGACTACATAACCGGCCAGGCCCTCGATATAAACGGCGGGGTATACATCAGAACCTGAGCATACCCCACCGCAAACTTCGGGAACCCCCGCACCGGACGCGGGGGCTCCCACCGCCAAAAGCCTATACTCTACCTATCCAGAGCAGTCAACAGGCTATGCTTATGTGCATCTATCTGCTCATCGTTTATACCTGTGCTGGACACCTAAATACGAATCGTATACAATTAGCAGAGATGTAACAAGCTCTGCGCTGGTGGCGTAGAGGGCACTGTACGTCTAGCAAGAAAGGTGTAGGCGTGGCGAGACTCAGCGGACGCACGGCGGTCGTGACGGGCGCTGCCCGGGGCATAGGGGCGGCGGAGGCGATACGGCTGGCTCAGGACGGCGCAAACGTAGCGGTGCTGGACCTCTCTGCGGAGGCCTGTCGGGAGACTGTCGAGGCGGTTGAGGCGACCGGGGCGGAGGCGCTCGCCGTTGCGTGCGACGTATCGAGTTCCAAGCAGGTAGATGCGGCGTTCGAGGAGGTTGCGGGCCGCTTCGGGCGCATAGACATTCTGGTGAACAACGCCGGCATCATCCGGGACAACCTCTCGTTCAAGATGAGCGAGGAGGAGTGGGATCTGGTGATGGACGTGCATTTGAAGGGTAGTTTCCTGTGTTCGAAGGCGGTCCAGAGGTACATGGTGGAGCAGGAGTACGGCAAGATCGTGATGACCAGTTCCATCGTTGCTCTGGGCAACAAGGGTCAGGCCAACTACTCGGCTGCCAAGGCGGGCCTTCAGGCGCTCACCCGGACGCTCGCGCTGGAGCTCGGGCGCTTCAACATCAACGTGAACGCGGTGGCGCCCGGATGGATCGAGACCGAGATGACCAAGGAAGCCGCCGAGCGCGTAGGGATGACGATGGAGGAGATGAAGGAGAAGTTCGCTAAGAGCATCCCGCTCAAAAGGTTCGGACGGGTGGACGACATTGCCAACGTGGTCGCCTTCCTCGTTTCCGACGAGGCATCCTACATCAGTGGAGAGACCATCTACGTCGCGGGCGGGCCTTCGAGTTCGGTGATCTAGAGACTACGGGTCTCGGAAAGGGCGGGATCTCCCCGCCCTTCTTCTTTGCCCGCGCGGCTTTGCCCCTTGGAGGACCATGGCCTGTACGTAGACTCACGGTACGTGACCGTGGGCGAGGAGGCCGTGATGGGAAAGAGGGTTCGCTACGCGCCGGGTACCTTCTGTTGGGTAGATCTGGCGACGACAGACCCGGAGGGCGCAAAGGCGTTCTACGAAGAGTTGTTCGGCTGGCAAGCCGAGGACATGCCCGCCGGGGATTCGGCGACGTACACGATGCTGAGCCTGGATGGCGATCACGTCTGCGGCCTCTATGGGATGGACGCCGAACGGAGGGAGCAGAGCGTCCGACCTTACTGGTTCAGCTACGTAAGTGTTGAGAGCGCCGACGAGACCACAGCGAGGGCGCGCGAGTTGGGCGGAGCCGTGATCGAGGAGCCCTTCGGCGTGCTGGACGCCGGCCGGGCAGCGGTCATAAAGGACCCGTCGGGCGCGGTGCTCGCCGCGTGGGAGCCAAAGCGGCACGCCGGCGCGGGGCGGGTCAACGACGTGGGGTGTCTGGCCTGGAACGAGCTGCAGACTCGCGAGCCTGAGAAAGCCGCCCTATTCTACGAAGGGCTCTTCGGTTGGGAGACAGAGACGATCCGGGAGGACGCCAAGACGGTCTACGTCACGATCAGGAACTCCAGCGGTTGGCCGAACGGAGGCATCATGCCGTTGGACGAGAGGCACGGCGACGCACCTTCGTTCTGGATGCCCTACTTCACCGTCGCCTCGTGCGACGAGACAGCCGCCGGTGTGGAGGCGCTCGGCGGCGGCGTGATGGTGGGTCCCATGGAGCTGGGGGCGGGCAGGATCGCCGTGGTCCACGACCCGCAGGGCGCGGCGTTCGCGCTCTTCGAGGGCGAGACCGACGAGTAGAGACAAGGAGCCCCTTGCCTCTACTCGTCGCGATAGACAGGGAGGAACCTTCGTGCTGGATCACGTGACCGTGCCGGTATCTGACCTGGTGCGGAGCAGGCAGTTCTACGAGCGGGCGCTCTCACCGCTAGGCTACGAGGTGCTCAGGGAGTTCGGCGGCCCTGTGGTCGGATTCGGGCGCGAGGGAAAGCCGGACTTCTGGTTGCGGCAGGACGACGGCGTCGCCTCTGTCCACGTGGCTTTCGCGAGCCCGGACCGTGCGACTGTGGACGCCTTCCACGCCGCGGCGCTCGCGGCAGGCGGGCGCGACAACGGAGGCCCGGGGCTCCGTCCCGAGTACCACCCGACCTACTACGGGGCCTTCGTGCTCGATCCGGACGGCCACAACATCGAGGCCGTCCGCCACGGCCCGGAGGACGGGTTCAAGGATTCAGGATGATCTTGCCGGTGGTCTTGCGGCCTTCGAGGGCGGAGTGGGCCTCGGCGGCATCC
>JBFLXF010000413.1:0-3214 GCA_040757515.1 Actinomycetota bacterium | reverse complement strand
CGGGACGCCGGTGCGCTCCACGAGGGCGCCGAGCGCCACGGCCCCGAGGTCGTCGGGACGAACCGCGCTCAAGGCCCCGCCGTGGCGCCCTATCGGCGTGCGCACCGCCCCCACGATCCAGGCCTCCGTCAAGCCTCTATTCAATGCCGGTCGCCTCCTTAGCATCGGTGCGCTCTCGGGGAGAGCCATCCCCCGGAGCGAGAGCGGTCAAACCAACTCGTCCTTTTGCTGGGGCATCTGTATCTGGGGCTCCGGCTCGCGCAGCTTGAAGCGCTGTATCTTGCCCGTGACGGTCTTGGGCAGATCCTCCACGAACTCCACGATGTGCGGGTACTGGTAACGCTTCAGCCGCCCCTTGCACCACTCTTGCAGTTCCGCGACCAGGGTCTCCGAGGGTTCGTAACCCTCACGCAAGATTATGTACGCCTTTACCCTGGTCAGCTCGTCTACCGGTATGCCGACCGCCGCCGCCTCCACGACGGCGGGGTGGTCCATCAGGGTGCTCTCGATCTCGACCGGCGATACCCACAGGCCGCTGACCTTGATCATGTCGTCCGACCGGCCCTCGTACCAGTAGAAACCGTCCTCGTCCACACGGTACCAGTCCCCGGCGAAGAGCCACTCGCCCTGCATCGTCTTCTTGGTCTTCTCGTGGTTGCGCCAGTAGTAGGCCGCCGCAGAGTCGCCCTTGACGGTGAGATATCCGGCCTCTCCCGGCTTCGCCGGGTAACCTTCGTCGTTGAGGATCTTCGCCTCGTAGCCGGGAACTGGCCTGCCGCTAGAGCCCGGTTTGAGCGCGTCCGGCGTGTTGGAGATAAAGATGTGTAGCATCTCCGTCGAGCCGATGCCGTCCAGGATGACCGAACCGAACATCTCCTTCCACCGCCGCCACATGCCTGCCGGCAGCGCCTCCGCCGCCGAGGCGCACAGCCGGATCGAGGAGAGGTCGTAGCTGGCGGCGTCAGGGTAGTTGAGGATCGCGTTGTAGAGCGTCGGCACCGAGAAGAACAGCGTCGGCCTGTAGCGCTCGATGGTCTCCAACACCGCCTGCGGCGTCGGCCTGCCCGGGTAGAGCACCGTCGAGGCACCGGCCCAGTACGGAAAGGAGATGTTGTTTCCGAGACCGTAGGCGTGGAAGAGCTTGGAGGCAGAGAAGGTCACGTCCTCCTCCACGACCTTCAGCACCTCCTTCGCATAGGTCTCGCAGGTGTACATGATGTCGTGGTGCAGGTGCACGGCGCCCTTCGGCTTCCCGGTCGAGCCCGAGCTGTAGAGCCAGAAGGCGGGGTCGTCTCTGTGCGTCTTAGCCGGCGCCAGTTCGTCCTCGCCAACATCCAGCAGCTCTTCGAACGTCTTCCTGCCCTCGGCGGCTCCGTTGGTCACGATGACCTCGACCGGCTCCTCGTAGCCTTCGAGCCCCTCGCGCACCTTCTCGTAGAGCATCTCATCCACCACCACGACGCGCGAGCGGCTGTTCTCGACGAAGTAGCGGTACTCGTCAGAGCGGAGCAAAGTGTTTACCGGGATCGGAACGGCGCCCATCCGCATCGCGCCGAAGAAGGCGACCGGGAATGAGGGCGTGTCGTTGAGGACGAGCAGCACCCGGTCCTCCTGCCTCACTCCCAGCTCTCTCAGGGCGTGCCCGAACCTGTTTATGCGGCGGGCGAGCTCGCCGTAAGAGATTTGCTCGTCGCCGTAGTAGATGGCGACCTTATCCGCGCGCCCGGCCTCCAGGTTCCGGTCGACCAAAAGGCTCGCGTTGTACCACTCGGGCAACTCGATCATCGCTTATCACCTCTCCTCGGGTAGAGTGCTCCTGTGTCTCGTCCGGTCCGCCTCCGTCCCCGGATCCGTCTCCGTTCCCGGAGGCCCGGCGGGCCCCTCACGCCCCTGCGGCAGCGGCGAGACGTACGGTCGGCCCCGCGTGCGGCGCTCGAAGTCCGCGCGCGCCGCCTCGCGTAGCCCCTCGTCGGTCATGACCTCGGCCCCGGTCCCCGCGATCACCCTGGCGGCGTGGAGGGTAGCCTTCAGTCCAATGGACGTCCCGCCGCAGGCCACCACCGGCCAGGTGTGCGCGGAGATCCCCTGAGGCCAGGCGGGCATGGTGCAGCCCATCGTCGGGGCGTTCCAGCTTACGTCGCCCACATCCGAGGATGCCCCCAGGGTAGCTTCTTCGGAGAGCGGGAGCACCCCTGTAGCCATCCCTTGCGCCTCAGTCCCGAAGTTCTCCTGGCACTCCCGGGCGAAGCTCTGCTCCTCCTCGGTCCACTCCGGCACGCCGACGCGCTCGAGGTGGGCCTGCATCCTCTCGGCGAGCGGCCCGTTGGGCAAGAGGTCGTACATCCCGAATCGCAGGTCCACCTTCGCCGTGGTCCGGGTGGCGAGGGCGGCCCCCTCGGCGATCCGCCCGACCCACTCCGCCGCTTCCTCCACGCGTCCGCGGTCCACATCGCGCACGAAGAGCCACACGCGGGCGTAGTCCGGCACGACGTTGGGGGACTCGCCGGCGCTCTGGTAGGCGTAGTGGACGCGGGCGGCGGGCTCGAGGTGCTCGCGCATCAGGTTGACCCCGTGCGCGAAGAGCTCTGCCGCGTGCAGCGCGCTGCGCCCCTTCCACGGCTCCATCCCGGCGTGCGCCGTCTTGCCGAAGAACTCGATCACCAGCTGGCTCATGGCCGCGAGCCTCAGGTTGAAGACGCTGGCGTAAGCCATGGGATGCCAGTGGAACGCCGCGTCGAGATCGGAGAAAAGCCCCTCACGGGCCATGTAGACCTTCGCGCCCTCGGTCTCCTCCGCCGCACACCCGTAGACGCGCAGGGTGCCGGGGATCGCGCGCTCTGCCATGACTTCCTTAATAGCGACCGCAGCACCGACCAGCCCCGCCCCGAGCAGGTTGTGGCCGCAGCCGTGCCCGCTCATCCTGCCGTCCCTGCGCGGCTCCCGCCACGGGACAGCCTCGTTCCCGAGGCCCGGCAGAGCGTCGTACTCGGGCAGGAAGCCTAAAACGGGGTCACCGGAACCCCACTCGGCAACGAACGCGGTGGGGACGCCCGCCGTCCCCCGACTCGTCAGGATGAAGCCGTTCTCCTCCAGGACGTCCATCAGGAGACGGGCCGACTCCACCTCCTCATGGGAGATCTCGGCCAGCTCCCACACCTCACGCGCTATCCTCTCGATGAGCGGCCCGGCCTCTTCCACCTTACGGTCCACGGCC
>JBFLXF010000412.1:0-3215 GCA_040757515.1 Actinomycetota bacterium | reverse complement strand
GAGAGCCCCGCCTTCTCCAGGATCAAGGAGAGCGGCACCGAGTCCAGGATGCCGATCGTGGACGTGATAAGGCAGTATCCCAGGCAGATAATTCTGGCGGCCGGCGCGTTCATAATCATCAACTCCTACTTCTATATCCTGGTCTCCTACATCATCGCCTACGCCACCGACGCCGGCGGCCTCTCGCGCAGCGCGATCCTGACGGTGCTCCTTATCTCCAGCGCGGTCGCGTTCTTCACGATCCCATCCTTCGGAGCGCTCTCGGACAGGGTCGGGCGCAGAACGCTGTACCTGATCGGGACCGTGGGCATGGGCCTCTCGCCCTTCCCGCTGTTCTGGGCCGTGGACAACGGGCTCATCTTCCTGGTGCTCGTCTTCCACATTGCCGCGCTCGCGATCTTCCTGGCGATGGGCTACGGCCCGCAGGCGGCGCTCTACGCGGAGCTCTTCACCACCCGGCTGCGCTACAGCGGGGCCTCCCTCGGGTACCAGGGGGGAGCCATCTTCGGCGGGGCCATGGGGCCTCTGATCGCCACCGCCCTCTACGCCGCCACGGGGACCTCCCTCTCCATCTCGCTCTACGTGCTCTCTATGGCCGTGCTCTCCTTTATCTGCATGTTCCTGCTGACGGAGACCTACCAGACGAGCATAGACGAGGACGCCCCCGCCCGAAGCACGATGGAGGCCGAGCCGGGACGTTGACGGCGGGGTCCTCCCGATAGCATCCGCGCCCTCGCGCCTGCTGCGCGGGGGCGCCTATCATTGTGGGGTGCGAGCTACGAGGAGGAGTGCCTGCATGTCCGAAACGATCCTGTACGAGAAGAGCGGTCCCGTCGTCACCCTCGCCCTCAACCGCCCCGACCGCCTCAACGCCTTCGACGGCGCGATGCACCGCGAGATGCACGCCGCGCTCGATGAAGCGGCGGCCGACGAGGGGGTGCGCTGCATCGTCCTGCGCGGCGAGGGACGCGGGTTCTCCGCCGGGGCCGACCTCAGAGGAGAGGACCTGGAGCGCAAAGACGGCGAGCCTCTGGACCTCGGCGAGTACCTTCGCAAGAGCTACAGCGTCACCGTTGCAAAGATGGCCGGGATGCCCAAGCCCATCGTCGCGGCGCTGCACGGCCCGGTCTACGGGGCCGGGGTCGGCATCGCCCTCGCCTGCGACCTGCGCGTCGCCGCCGAGAGCACGAGGTTCTCGGTCGCCTTCATCAAGATAGGCCTGATGCCCGACGCCGGGGTCTCGTTCTTCCTGCCGCGCGTCGTGGGGCTCGGGCGGGCGCTGGAGATGAGCATGCTCGGAGATCCCGTGGACGCCGAAGAGGCGCACCGCATCGGGCTCGTCAGCCGGGTCGTCCCGGACGCGAGCCTCTTGGAGGAGACCGCCGCACTCGCCGAAAGGCTTGCGCAGATGCCCACCAGCGCGCTCGGCCAGACCAAAGCTGCCCTCTACGCCAGCTTCGAGCGCGACCTGGCCGCCGCACTCGAAGCCGAGGCCGAGGGACAGGCGTTCTGCGGGCGCACCCGCGATCACGCCGAGGGCGTCGCCGCCTTCTTCGAGAAACGCGCTCCGGAGTTCACCGGGCGCTAGCGCCCGGCTCGGCGTCCTGCACGCGGCAGAGTGCGGCGCGCGCCGGGGTGTTTTCGGGTAAGCTAGGGTGCACAACGGAGGCGCCGCGGTGCGAGGGAAGCCGGTGAGAGTCCGGCGCGGTCCCGCCACTGTGAGCGGCGATGCCGGACCCGCTGCGGGGAGACCCGGCCACTGGGCTTTCTGGGCCCGGGAAGGCCGCGGGGACGGCGCTTGAGCCGCGAGCCAGGAGACCTGCCGGGGCGCCGCAGGACCCGCGAGCTCTTCGAGGAAGGAGTGGGAGATGGGCGTAGCCGGATTCTCGTAGACCTCCCGTGCTCCGGCTTCTGTCGTGTCGCAGCACCATCGTCTTTGGGAGGTACTCTTTGAAAAACACGAAGGCGGCGTTGCTCCTGCTCGCCCTGGCGGCCGCGCTGGTCTCCTGCGGCCAGGGCGCGGCGGGCTCCGGCGAGGAGACCACCGCGCGGGCGGACTCGGGCTTTCCCGTTACCGTCACGGACTCGCTGGGGCGGAAGGTGGAGATCGAGGAGCGGCCGCAGGAGCTGGGCTCGATGGCTCCGAGCGTGACAGAGACGATCTTCGCCGTCGGAGCGGGCGAGAGGCTCGAAGGCGTGACGACCGTTGACGACTACCCGAAGCGGGTCGAGGAGATAGAGAAGATCGGAGACTTCTACGGCGTGAACGCCGAGAAGGTCGCCTCGCTCGGCATCGACGTGCTCTTCCTCTCCTACGACACCACGACCAGGAAGCAGGCCGAGGACCTCGAAGAGAAGACCGGGGCCGACGTGGTGGTGATCAACCCCACCAGCGTCGAGGAGGCCATAGACAGCGTCGGCCTGGTCGGCGAGATAGTCGGCAACGAGGAGAAGGCCAGGAGCGTCGAGGAGCGGCTGCGGAGGAAGCTCGAGCAGGTCACGGCGAAGGTCGAGGACGAGCCGAGACCGACCGTGTTCTACGAGCTGGACTACGATCCGCTTTTCACGGTCGGGCCGGGAAGCTTCGTGGCCGACGCGATAAGGCTCGCGGGCGGCAAGAACGCCGCCGGGGACGCAAAGCAACCCTACCCGCAGTACCCGGTCGAGAGGCTCGTCGAGAAAGACCCGGACTACTACCTCGTCGGGAGCGGTTCGGGGGTGACGGTCGAGGAGGTCAAGGAGAGGGAGGCCTACTCCACGCTCACGGCCGTAGAGGAGGACAGGGTCCACGTGGTGGACGACGACCTGATCAGCCGCCCCGGCCCGCGCATCGTGGAGGGCGTGCGCCTTATCGCGAGGACCATACACCCGGATGCCTTCTAGAAGGGCGGCCTGGATCCCCGCTTCCCTCCTGGCGCTGCTGTGCGCGGGGGTGCTCTCTTTGGGTATCGGTCCGGCCTGGCTGACGCCGGCCGAGGTCGTCCGCGCGCTCCTTGGCGGTGGTGAGGAGTCCGCGCGCGCCATCGTCTACAACATCCGGCTGCCGAGGATCGCGCTCGGCGCGCTCGTGGGATTTGCCCTCGGCGTGAGCGGGGCGGCGATGCAGGGGATCTTCCGCAACCCGATGGCCGACCCCTACATCGTGGGTGTCTCGCCGGGGGCCGCGCTCGGCGCCGTCGCCGCGACCGTGCTCGGGCTCTCGGTTAGCCTCCTCG
>JBFLXF010000411.1:0-3228 GCA_040757515.1 Actinomycetota bacterium | reverse complement strand
GCCGAGCAGGACCACGAACCACAGCGCCGCCGCGCCGTTCCCGGCCTTCGGTCCTCGCACCCTCAAGTCTCTATGCCCTGATCCGAGCCGGCGAACGCCGGAAGAACCCCTGCAAGCCGCCCTCGCCCGCGGGGGGCCGGATCCCAAGCCGCGCTTCGAGCCCGAGGCCCTCGAACAAAGGTCGCCTTGCGTATCGTCGGTCCTCCCCGACGAGTACCCGTAGCCGCTTGGCCGTTTCCACCTCTCCTCTGCTTGCCGACTACGCCCTTTGCCGCCACGCGCTCAAGACCTTCCCGGCGCTCTCACGCACGCGCTCGCTGCGGTCTCTTGCCGAGGCCGCCCGCAACGCACGCGCGGCGTCTTCGTCCGGCCCGAGCGCCTCCAGCGCCTCCACGGCGGCGAGACGGACCTGGACCGGCCCCTCTTCTCTGAGGACTCGCGTAAGAGCGCTCCGGCAACGCCCGTCGCCGATCTCGCCCAGGCTACGGGCGGCGGCCGCGGCCACGTACGGATCGAAGCCGGGTCCGCGCAAGACCTCCGTCAGCGCGTCCACCGCCTCCGTTGCCCTCAGGTCTCCCAGGATCGTGGCTGCCCTGAGCGCGGTTGACGGCTCGCGGTGACGCAGGGCCCAGATGAGCTTCTGCGCGTAGGTCTCGCCCTCCGGGCCGCGCAACGGCGCCCCGCACCGGACGCAGGTCTCGCGGCCCCAATCGTTGACCTCGTAACAGGCGGGGCAGTAGAGCTTCACGCTCCGCCTTCCTCCCTTGCGGGAGGTCCCGGATCGGGGCGCGGGCTTACGCCGCCCAAAAGCTGCGCCGCCTCCTCGCAGCGGTCTATGGCCTCCTCCAGCCTGTCGTAGACGTCCTTCCAGCGCATGGCATGGAAGGGGTCGGTTCCGAAGATCATCAGCGAGCCGAGCGCGGCGCGGTAGAGGTCGTCGGCCTCGTCCTCGATCTCGGCCACCGCCCGGACCCGCGCGCCTATGTCCCCGCCCTCCTTCAAACTCGTTATGCAACGCAGCAGTCCCTCGGTCGCCCGAACCAGAAACGAGGCCAGCTTCACCGCCTGGCCGGTGCGTTGCTCGACGGCGTACGCCTGCAGGAAACCCGCCGCCTCCTCCATGGCGTCCATCGCGTCGTCGAGGTAGCGCAGGAGCACGGTGACCCGGAAGGCCGGCGGTCCAGAATATCCCTCCAGGCCCCGGATCACGTCGCGGACGGTCGCGTTGGAAGCCTCCTCCAGGGCCCGCACGTGCTTGAGGTCCTCGTTTAGGCGGGAGGGGGAAGGCGTGTAGAGGGCCTCTTGCAGCAGCCTGGCGGCGGCGACGAGATCCTCGCCGAGGTCCGCCAGGGCGTCGAAGAGATCCGATCGGGAATTCTCGCTCGGGGTGTTCATCGCTACCGCCACGCTCCCTTCCGACCGTTGCCGGGTGCAGGAGCCATCAGCCGTCTGCGGCGGTTCGGCGGCTTCGCGAGCCGCCGCGCGAACCCCATCGCGCCGGAAGATCAGTATAGCATCCGGCGGGACCCCCGCCTCGAACGGACCGCGATCCCGGCATCCGGGGACGTTTGCGGGCGCGGACGCGCTCGTCTAGAATGCGGAACGCAGAATCGAGTAAGGTGATGAAGCTCGCCAGATAACCGCATCCGTAACGGGTGCTGATGGCTTCTACCCCGGCGCGGCCGGAGTAGAAGCTTTTCTATGGCTGCTCCGACCGGGCTATTGGACGGCGGAAGGAGAGGGGCAGCGGAACATGTCGCGAGGAGAGCACGTCAGGGAGGGAGCCGGGAGGCGACCTGGCTGGGCCGGCAGATGGATCCGGGGCACTCGGCGGAGCACAGGCCGCGAGACGAACTGGACGGAGGACGCCCATCTTGACCTGGAGCTGCGCGCCATAGCATCCCTCAGCCTGATACTCTTTTTCGCCGTCGTGGTACTCTGGGTCTTCATGTTCCGCGGCTCGCCTCACGAGGGGCTCCTGATCGCGCCGCTCGGGTGTTTCCTGGGCTCCTGGCTCTCGGCGGTCATCCACCACAGAAGATCCAACGCCGGCATTCGAAACGGCGACTCGCGGCGCTCCGGGCTCGAATCCTCCATAGAGCTGGCGAGATACGGCTTTCTCGCCGGGATGGCGGCGTTCGTGATCTTCTTCCTGATCTTCTACGCCGGGGTATGAGCTCACCCGATATGGAAAAAGCAGGGAACCGGACGACTCAGGGCTGGCGGCGCGAAGGGAGGCTTCAGACGTGTTCCGTCTGCTGTTCGTAGGAGACGTGGTCGGCGAGGGAGGGTGCGAAGCCGTCCGGGCGCTGGTGCCGGGGCTGCGGCGGGAGCTGGCGCTCGACGCCGTGATCGCCAACGCAGAGAACTCCGCCGGGGGGTTCGGCATTACGGAGCAGACCGGGGAGGCGCTGCTCTCCGTCGTGGACTTCCTCACTTTAGGCGACCACGCCTTCGACCGCGAGGGCGCGGCAGAGTACCTGGAACGGGAGCGGCGCGTCGTGCGCCCGGCGAACCTGAGAGGCGATCCGCCGGGACGCGGGTGGAGCGTGTTCGAGGCGAGCGGGGTGCGCGTAGGGGTGGCGAACGTGCAGGGCCGGGTGTTCATGAGAGACGCCTCCTCCCCGTTCGAGGCGGCGGACCGTGCGGTGGAGGAGCTCGAACGGGCGGAGGCGGAGGCCATCCTGGTGGACCTGCACGCCGAGGCCACCAGCGAGAAGCAGGCGATGGGCTGGCACCTCGCCGGGAGGGTCGCCGCCGTGGTCGGCACCCACACCCACGTGCCCACCGCCGACGTTCGCGTGCTCCCCGGCGGGACCGCCTACGTCACGGACGTCGGGATGACCGGCGGAGATGGGGTGATAGGTTTCGACAGGGAGGGGTGGCTGGACTTCTTCCTGAGAGACCGGCCGTTGAGACCGGAGCCCGCCGCCGGTTCGGTTCGCCTCGACGCCGTTCTGGTGGAGATAGAGGGCCGCAGGGCGGTCGGGGCGCGCAGGGTCTCCCGCGAGCGGCAGGCATGAGCACCGAGCCGCGTCGCCTCGTACGGCAACGTCCCTGTCCAAACGTACGGAGGACGCGACCGCCGGCGGAGATTTCGGATCGGGGGATTGGTTGAGAGAGGAATTCACGCGGAGAGAGTTTCTCAAGATCGCCGGTACCGGTGCCGCGGGACTCTCCCTGCTGGGCACGTCGGCGGCGAGCGCGGGGTGCGGCTACCTTCCGAAG
>JBFLXF010000410.1:0-3229 GCA_040757515.1 Actinomycetota bacterium | reverse complement strand
TCCCGGAGCGCCGGGCCCGGCGCTCCGTTCGGGCTGCTCCCCGGTGGAGGTCATCGTTCACGCGACGGCGGCCGGGCGGCGCCACGCGGCGAAGACAGCAAGGCGCAGAGGGGGCTTCCGGGCGGTGTCATGAGCGTCGCCGGTTGCGGAGAGGCCGTTATCCCTCCCCTTCGGTCCGGGACATCTGCCGTAGCAGACGGCCGAGCATCTCGACGCCGCCCTTGTCCAGCGTGCGGTCCTCTTCCAGGATCTCCAGGTTCTCCGGCACGCCCAGAGCACGGAGCTTCCCGGCGGTGGCGCTGCTGCATATGACCACCCTCACCCCCTCGAGGAGACCAAGTATCTTCTCCGGCTCCGAATCGAGGTAGACCTCGCCGAGCGCCAGATGGTCGAGGCCCGCTCCCTCGATGGAGCGGGAGAGGTTCTCCATGCAGGTCCGCGTGTAGCCGACAACCCCCACGGGAGTGCCCGGCGGTAGCTCCGTGAGACGCCGCAGGCTCTCGATGTTGGCCTCGGCGAGCAGCGCCACCGTCTCGATGCCGAGCGGCTTCATGATCTCCTCGACCTCATGCACGTGGAAGAAGGTCGTTACCGCCAGCCGCCACGGCGGCTGCTCTTCTCCGGAGAGCCTCGCCGGTAGGTCCTCCACAAGCACCCTCTCGACCTCGACAGGGAGCTGCTCCTCAAGCTCCTCTGAAAACTGGTCCAGCTCCGCAGGAGTGCACTCGATAAAGAGAATCTTCATCCTCTCCCGCGGACCGGTCCCCGCCCGCGCCAGCAGCGCGTATGCGAGCTCCTCGACCGGCACCCCCTGCGCCGCCGCCAGATCCATGACCCTCTCCAAAACCTCCTGGCGCTTGAGGTCACTCTCGTCTACCGGCGGCTCGACGACATAAACCCCGCTGCCGCGCCGGCTCTCCACGGACCCCTCGCGCTCCAGGTCAGAGATCACGCGCGCCACCGTGTTCCGGTTGATCCTCAGAAAGCCCGCCATCGCCCGGATGCTCGGCAACCTCTCCCCAACCTCAAAGCGCCCATCGAGGATCAGATGCTTTATCTGCTCCTTTAACTGTACGTGTACCGGTACGCTACTCTTGGAATCTACCTGAATCTCCACGATTATCATATTGTCCTATGTTAGTGTGCCAATTATAATTGCCCTACTAGGCTAGGACAATTATAGCGCGATGCGGAGGCGTATGGTGCGTAACCGGCTGAGGTTTGGGGGCTGTTGAGGGTGAGGAGCTGTGGTGTGCAGAGAGGGTTGAGGTCTGTGGCCATATTCTTGGTGGTGATGCCGGTTTTGGATGGAGGCGATGGGGGATAAGCGGCACAGAGTTGGGGAGGTTTACTTCACTGCGAGTGGCATGCTGGCGGGGGCGAAGCGGTGTGTTCCGATAGCGGTGAGCGGGTTCGCCATTGGGCTCGTTTTCGGTGTGCTTGCGGGGCAGGCGGGGTTGAGCGTGGCGGAGTCTGTGTTGATGAGCGCGCTTGTGTTCTCGGGGGCCGCGCAGTTCGTGGTGATAGGTCTGTGGTCCACGCCGCTACCGGTTCTGGAGATCGTCTTTACCACCCTGGTCGTCGGTCTCAGGCATCTTCTGATGGGTGCGTCCTTGAGCCCTTTCTTTTCGAGGCTCTCGCGGCTCGAATCCTACGGCTCGGTGTCCCTGATGGCCGATGAGAACTGGGCGCTGACGATGGGCGAGTTTGCGAAGGGAAGGCGGGATGCTGCGTTCCTGCTCGGGGGCGGACTGGTCATGCTCGCCTCCTGGGCGACCTCCACGCTTATCGGTCGTCTCGCCGGTAGTCTCGTCCGGGACCCTGCCCGCTGGGGTCTGGACTTCGCCTTCACCGCCGTCTTTCTGGCGCTGCTTGCCGGGATGTGGCGCGGGAGGGGAGATCTTCTGCCGTGGGGTGTGGCGGCGCTCGCCGCGGTGGCGGCATCAGCGTTGCTTCCGGGCTACTGGTACGTACTCGTCGGCGGGCTCGCCGGCAGCCTCGCGGGGGCGGTGCGGCGTGGAGATTGACGCCTCGACGCTGGTTGCGATCCTTCTCATGGCGCTTGCGACTTATGCCACGCGCGCGGCGGGCCTGTGGGCAGCGAGCCGCTTCGAGCTCTCGGAAGGGATGGAGGCGTGGCTCGAGCGGGTTCCCGGCGCGATCCTCGTCTCCCTCTCCGCTCCCGCCGTGTTCGGCGCCGGGGTGCCCGGACTGCTCGCCGCTGCCGCCGTCCTCGTCGTCGCCCGGAAGACGGGGAGCCTGGTTCTGGCGATGGCGACCGGCGTCGTTGCAGTGCTCGTGTTGAGGAACCTCGCGTGAGCTTCGAAGTTCATGTCCGATTTCCGCCAGTAAACGGGGGCGGGTGGTGAGAGAATCAGCGACATGAACGCGGACTTCGAGAGCAGATACCGGGCGGTCAAGAGCCGTGACGCGCGGTTTGACGGCTGGTTCTTCGTGGCGGTCACGTCTACCGGGATCTACTGTCGCCCGAGCTGTCCGGCGAGGACGCCCGGCCGCTCGAACGTCCGCTTCTTTCCGACCGCTGCGGCTGCCCAGCATGCGGGTTTCCGGGCGTGCAAGCGGTGCCTGCCCGACGCCGTGCCGGGCTCGCCGGAGTGGGACGTGCGCGCGGACGTCGTAGGGCGGGCGATGCGCCTCATAGCCGACGGCGTCGTGGATCGGGAGGGTGTCGGCGGGCTCGCGCGCCGTCTCGGCTTCACCGAACGGCACCTGCACCGGATGTTTGTCTCCGAGCTCGGGACCGGGCCGCTCGCGATCGCGCGGGCGCGGCGGGCGCACACCGCCCGGCTCCTCATCGAGACCACAGGGCTTCCGATCTCCGAGGTTGCCTTCGCCGCGGGGTTCTCCAGCATCCGGCAATTCAACGACACGGTCCGGGCCGTCTTTGCCGCGACCCCTACGGAGCTTCGCAGGGCGCGCCGCCGGAACGGCGCAAACGAGACGGTTCCCGGAGAGGTTTCGTTGCGCCTCCCCTTCCGCAGGCCCTTCGACGCTGCCGGAACCCTCGAATATCTGGGAGTCAGGGCGATTCCCGGCGTGGAGTCGTTTGTGGATGAGACGTACCGACGGACCCTGCGACTACCGTACGGTGCCGGCGTCGTGCGGCTCTCGAACGGCGGGGACCATGTCCGGTGCGTTCTGAGGCTTGAGGACCTGCGCGACATGGGCACGGCCGTGCAGCGTTGCAGGCGCCTGCTCGACCTGGACG
>JBFLXF010000409.1:0-3232 GCA_040757515.1 Actinomycetota bacterium | reverse complement strand
CACCACCGCCACGGTGCAGTCGAACTCTCCGCTACGGCTTCCCTCGAAGAGCAGCGGTATCTCGGCGACGAAGACCTCCGCTCCGGAGGATGCGATGCGCCGGTCCGTCTCGCGCCGCACAAGGGGGTGCAGAATCTCCTCCAGCTCTCGCAGAGCCCCCGGGTCCCCGAAGACTTTCCTTCCGAGAGCCCTGCGGTCAATGCCCCGCTCGCCGCGCACCTCCTCGCCGAAACGCTCCGCGACGCGGGCAACCGTCTCGGCGTCGTTCGCCAGCAGGTGGTGGACGATCTCGTCCGCCGAAACCGTCTCGGCGCCTAGCTCCCCCAGAATCCGGACGAAGGTGCTCTTGCCGGAAGCGAAGGGGCCGGTGACGGCTACGGTCACCGGCCCCTTGCGGGTTCGTCGTTGTGAGCCGGCCGGTGCTACCTACCTCTCCTCGAGGTCGAGGTCCGAGAGCGCGTCGAAGGCGCCGGTGCGCAAGCCGGTGCTCTCGCGCCGCTCCTCGCGGCGTGGGCGCTCCGGGCGCTCCTCGCGGCGTGGGCGCTCCTCGCGCCTCTCCCGCTCGGGCCGCAGCGAGAGCGAGAGCCGGCGGCGCTTCGGATCCACGTCGATGATCCTGGCCTCCACCTCATCGCCGGAGCGCACGATCTCGTCCGGCGTCTCCACGTGGTGCTCGGCCAGCTCGCTTATGTGGATCAGGCCCTCGACCCCCTCCGCCACCTCGACGAAGGCGCCGAAGGAGACCAGCTTGGTCACGCGGCCGTGGATCGTCTCCCCGACCTTGACCCGCTCGACGACCTCCTGCCAGGGGTCCTTGCGCGTCTGCTTGAGCCCGAGCGAGATCCGCTCGCGGTCCCTGTCGACCTCGAGGACCTTCACCCGCACCTTCTCGCCGACCTCGACGACCTCGCTCGGGTGGTCGACGTGATTCCAAGAGAGCTCGGAGATGTGGATCAGGCCGTCTATCCCGTCGAGGTCCACGAAGGCCCCGAAGTCCACGAGGTTCGAGACGGTGCCCTCGACGATCTCGCCCTCCTCCAGCGAGGTGAGGATGCGCTCGCGCTCCTCTTTGCGCTCCTCCTCCAGCACTGCCCGGCGGCTGAGGACGACGTTGTTGCGGCTGCGGTTGAGCTCGATGACCTTGCACTCGAGTCTCTGTCCCAGGAACGCCTCCAGGTTCCGGACGCGCCGGATGTCTACGAGGGAAGCGGGCAGGAACCCGCGCAGGCCGATGTCCAGGATCAGGCCGCCCTTGACGACCTCGATTACCGGACCCTCGACGTTGCGCTGCTCCTGGTATGCCTCCTCGATGCGGCTCCAGGCCCGCTCGAAGGCGGCGCGCTTGGCCGAGAGGATGAGGCGCCCGTCGGCGTCCTCCTTCTGGAGGACCAGCGCCTCGATGTGCTGGCCGAGCTCCACGACCTCGTTGGGGTCGGCGCCCTTGCGGATCGTCAGCTCGTTCGCCGGGATCAGACCCTCCGACTTGTAGCCGATGTCCACGAGGACCTCGTCCTTGTCTATGCGGACGATGGTGCCCTCCACGATGTCGCCGTCGTCGAAGTCCATGAGGACGCCCTCTTCGACGGGGACGATCTCCCCATTCTCCTCGCGGAAGAAGTCCCTCATGGTTAGCTCGCGGCCAGTCTTTTGGGTGGTGTCAGTCATGTACAGTTGCTTTCCTTCTTACTTCTTGCTTGCCAGAGCGTGATTATACAAGTTAACTGCGGGCGCGTTTGCGCCCTGTCTCATCTACCCCAGAGGCTTCACCTGCCCCCAGCGGTACCCCGCCTTGGCCTCGACCTCGAGCGGCGGGTCGAGATCGTAGGCGGCGACCATCCTCTCAGCGGCGAGGCGAGCGACCTCCTCCACCCGCTCCTCGTCCACGTCGAAGACCAGCTCGTCGTGGACCTGCATGATCATGTCCGACCCCAGAGGCTTGAGCCTCGGCGCGAGGTCCACCATCGCCACCTTGATGATATCCGCCGCCGTACCCTGCACCCGCGCGTTGAACGCCAGCCTCTCCCCGAGCTTCCTTATGTTCTTGTTGGGGCTCCTGAGCTCCGGTACGTAGCGCCGCCTCCCGAAGAGCGTCGTCGCGTATCCGAGCTCCTCAGCCTCTCTCAGGCTCTCACGGATGAACTCCGTCACCTTCGGATAGCGCTCGAAATACCGCCGGATGTACCGCTCCGCCTCCGCCGGATGCACCCTGTCCAGCCCCAGCCGGCTCGCCAGCCCGTAGCCGGAGATGCCGTAGAGGATGCCGAAGTTGACCATCTTTGCCCGCCGCCTCAGCTCCGGCGTCACGCTCTCCATCCTCACATCGAAGATCTCCGCCGCCGTCCTCGTGTGTATGTCCTCCCCGTTGCGGAAGGACTCGACGAGCGCGGGCTCCCGCGTCATGTGCGCGAGGATCCTGAGCTCTATCTGGGAATAGTCCGCTACCACCAGCCTTCTCCCCTCAGAGGCGGTGAAGGCGTCCCGGATGCGAGCGCCGGTCTCCGTGCGCACCGGAATGTTCTGCAAATTCGGCGACTCGCTGGAGAGACGTCCGGTGGAGGTCGTCGTCTGGTTGAGCGTGCTGTGTATCCGCCCGTCCTCCCCGATAAGCTTGAGGAGACCGTCCACGTAGGTACCCTTGAGCTTGGCGAGCTCGCGCCAGGCGATTACATGCCCGGCGACCGTGTGTCCCTGCACGGCGAGCTGCTGCAGAACCTTGGCGTCCGTGGAGTAGCCGGTCTTGGTCTTGCGGACGGGCGGGATGCCGAGCTCCTCGAAGAGCACCTCCCCGAGCTGCTTCGGCGACCCGATGTTGAAGGGGTGGCCGACCTCCTCGAAGATCTTTGCCTCGATCTCAGCGATGCGCTCCTCGAGCTCCGCGCCGACCTCCTCCAGGGTACGAGCATCCACCGGCATCCCGACCCTCTCCATCTCCCCGAGCACGTCGGCGAGCGGGAGCTCCACGTCGTAGTACAGTCGGGCGAGGCCCATCTCCTCCAGCTCTTCGTTCAGCCGCGGCGCGAGCGCGTAGACCAGCGCCGCCCTCCGCGCCGCCGCCTCGACCCTCTTGTCGTCGTGATGCACCTCGACGCCGGCCAGGCCCCGCTCCGAGGCGAGCGCCTCAAGCTCGTAGCTTCCCAGGCCCGGCTTGACGAGATAACCGGCCAGATAGGTGTCGAAGTGGGCGCCGCGCACCCCAAGCCGCTTCGCGTCGTGCACCCGCAGCGGACGCTCC
>JBFLXF010000408.1:0-3234 GCA_040757515.1 Actinomycetota bacterium | reverse complement strand
GATGGCCCGGAAGGTCCAGGGAAAGGGCGGTGTAGGGGGCAGCCCCCGGGAGCACGAGGTCTCCCTGGCCTCGGCCCACGCCATCATGGAGGCTTTAAGAGGTCGTCACGAGGTCGTGCCGGTCGGGATCACTCGCTCGGGGCGGTGGATCTCCTCGGGCGACCCCATGCGCGAGCTGGAGGCCGCCGTGGCCTCTGGAGGCGACGGCGTCTCCGGCCCTCCCGCAAGGGCGCAAGAAAAACTGCCCGCCGATCTCGGTCGTGTGGACGTGGTGTTCCCGGTTCTGCACGGCCCCTACGGCGAGGACGGCACCATCCAGGGCATGCTGGAGCTGGCAGGCATACCGTACGTGGGGAGTGGGGTGCTCGCGAGCGCCATCGGGATGGACAAGATCTCGATGAAGAAGATCTTCGCCCACCACAACCTGCCGCAGGTCGAATGGCTCGGCCTCACCAGCAGGGACTGGGAGCGCGACCGGGCGGGATGGGTAAGGCGAATCGAAGACACTCTGAGCTATCCGTGCTTCGTCAAGCCATCGAACCTCGGTTCCAGCGTCGGCATAAGCAAAGCGACAGACTCCGCGGAACTCGAAGCGGCCATAGACGCCGCCGCACAACTGGATCGGCGCATCATCGTCGAGGCCGGGGTGGACGCGCGCGAAATCGAGGTCTCCGTGCTCGGCAACGAAGACCCCGAGGTCTCGATCCCCGGCGAGATCGTCATCACCAGAAACGAGTTCTACGACTACGAGGCCAAGTACGCCGAAGGTGGGATGGAACTGATCGTGCCAGCGAAGATACCAGAGGCCCTCGTCGAAGAGATACGGCGCATCGCCCGCGCCGCCTACACCGCCATAGACGCCGCCGGGATGGCACGGGTGGACTTCTTTCTGGAGCGCGATACGGAGAGGCTGCTGCTGAACGAGATCAACACCATCCCCGGATTCACCCCCACCAGCGTCTACTCCCGGCTCTGGGCGGCCAGCGGCCTCCCCTATGAGGATCTTCTGGACCGCCTTATCGAGCTGGCCCTCGAACGCCACGCCTGAAGCCTCGCCTTGCACCCTCCGAGGAGGCGTACTTAAATGCGTCGCGTGTTCCTTCAGAGCGAGAACGGCGCCGAGGAGACCACCGGCCTCGTCGATCAGGCCGGCAGGGCCGCCGGGGACGTAACCCGGGACGCCGGCGAGAACATCGGCCAGGTGCAGCGGTTTCTCGCCGCGGCTTACGACTACCTCACCAGCACCGAGTTCCTGAGCAACGTCATAGCCTCGGCGATCGTTATAGCCTTCGGCGTCTTCGCCTACCGGGTCCTGACCCACGGCGTGCCGCGCGTGCTGCGCTGGCGCAGACGGCGACAGGATCTCCTCGACGCAGAGACCGTCGCGCGCATCAAGCGCCAGGAGACGGCGATCACGCTCATCCGCAACGCGCTGCGGTACACCATCTTCGTGATCGTGGCGCTGTTCGTGCTCTCGATCTTCGTGCGCAACCCCCTTCCGGCCACGGCGGGCGCGACGATCCTCGCGGCGATACTGGGCTTCGGAGCACAGAGCTTTCTGCGCGACGTGATCGCGGGCTTCTCCATCATCTTCGAGGGTCAGTACGCCGTCGGGGACTTCATCGCGGTGCACCCGCCGCAGGGAGTTACCGGCATCGTCGAGGAGCTGGGCCTCAGGATCACGAAGATCCGCTCCCTCTCCGGCGAGGTCCACTACATCCCCAACGGCGCGATGACGGGCGTGACGAACTACGTCACCGGACAGCAGCGCTTCAACGTAGAGGTACAGCTACAAGGCACTGAGGCGGTCGATAGGGTTCTCGGCACCCTCGGCGAGGCCAGAGAACTCTACATCTCCTCGCCGCGCCTGGTCGAGCGCGAGGACAAGGAGGGGCGCGTGAGGCTGCACATCGTGGCGGGCGTCCTGCCCTCGATGGAGTGGCTCGTGGAGGAGAACCTCACCGGGCGGATCAAAGCCGCCGCAGGCGAAGAGGCACTGGCCGCCGAGCCTCTTATCTACAAGGTAGATCAGGCGAACCTGAGGCGGGTTCGCGAACTCCTCCCCGAGGAGGCCGAGGAGAAGCTCGGCCGCAGGCTGGGCTAGCCTCAACTCCTCTGCTCCGGTCGCCAGTCGCCCCGCAGGTAGCCGTTGCTCTGAGCCTTCTCGCGGGCCTGCTTCTCGCGCTCAAGGCGATCGGCGGCCTCCGAGAGCAGCCCTTTGAGCCTCTCGAGCCGCTCCCGTTCGGAGGTCAGCTCCAGTATCTGTTGCCGCGTCTCCAGGTCGAAGTCTATCCTTCCGGCGATGGCGAAGGAGAGGTTTCTGTAGGGTGGCTCCACCTCTATGCCGACCGAGCCCTCGGTCGCCGCCTCCACCACCCGCTCCAGCAGGGCGACGCACTCCCCGGCAAGGTCCGCAACGTCCTCCTCCGGCTCATCCTCAAGGTACTCGATCTCTCCAACGTAGTATGGCTTGCCCGCAAGCACGCTGTTGAGCCTGAAGCGCCGCGACCCTTCGACCAGTATCAGCATCCGCCCGTCCTCGTAGCGTTCGACGAGCTCTACTATCCGCGCCGTGCAGCCGACCTCTCTCGTCCCAGACTCGTCGGCGAACACCATACCGAACTCCGAGCCGCTCTCCAGGCACTCGTTGACCATCTGCTTGTAGCGCTCCTCGAAGATGTGCAGCGGGAGCGGCGCCCCCGGCATCAGGACCACGTTGAGCGGGAAAAGCGGTATGTCGGACAAGGTCGGCTCCTTAGCTGTCAGCCCTCAGCAGTCAGCTCCCGGATAATCATAAGACAACGCGACGCTCCACGTGCAGAGGCCGTCTGAGCCCGTCCTCCGACCACCAAAGTGACAGGCCGCAGGTCCTATAGGACCTGCGGCCTGTCGCCGAACCCGCTCGAGGCTCTGCTAATCGTCCTTGCTGATCCAGTACGTAAACGACAGCGCGCCGATAAACAGGAACAGGATCAGGAAAACGCCGGCGAAAAACCTGAAGATTCCTATCGCCGTCGGATCGCCGGTGCTGCCCTGCTGGAGCAGGAGGAGCGCCAGTTCCGTCACTCGCCGCCTCCTCTCTCAAGGCCCTCCGCCGGACAGGTCTCCGGCGTGAGCTGCTGGTCGAGGGTGATGCAGTTGTAGATCAGGTAACCGGGGTCGTTGTCTACCCTCCTGGCCGTCTCGCGGGTGTAGCCCATCGTCATCATCGTGATGACCACCGTCACCGCGCAC
>JBFLXF010000407.1:0-3241 GCA_040757515.1 Actinomycetota bacterium | reverse complement strand
GCCCAAGAAGGTAGCGCTGGTGGCCTGCATGCGCAGGCTGCTGGTGATCCTCAACGCGGTGCTCAAACATCGCGTCCCCTGGAGGTCTGCTCATGCCCTAACCCCTTGACTTCAAAGACAGTTGCTTTCCTCTGCTCGATCAAGTTCCATCCTCCACGGAACGTCGAGGAAAGCGGCGACCGTGCGGGCCATCCGCCTTTTTTCGCAAGGACTTCCCGGATAGCTCTCGTTTATCGCGGCGACCAGGAGCTTCCGTTCGTCCGGATGCACGCTGTGTCTCTCCAGCGTCTTCAGGACCACCCCCGGAACCCCGTCTTCGCCGGGCGGTCCGTACAAGGCGAAGGTTATGTGACCGTAGTCGAGGCCGACTATCTCGATGCTCCGGGTGCCGGGGCTCAGGAGAAACCAGACGAAGTCCGCGTTCGTCTTCGCGACCGGCCAGTCTCCGGGCTCGTAGAAGGACCACATGTCCACCTCGTCGGAGAGAAGCTCCACCTCTCCTCCTTCAAGAGAAGCCGCCTCTTGACCTCGCTCCAAGCGTAGAGGGCGCGGCTTCCCGAAACCTTCCCGGAACCTGCCCGAGTCTGGGCCGACGACCGTCTCTGCGTGGACGTGTGGAGCGGGATCGACTGCTGCGCGGGCAAGAAGGATGTTGCGGCGGGGTGTGCGGAAACCTGTTTAGCGCCGTGGGGTCTGGCGGCCTCTTTGGGTCCTGGAGCCTTCTCCTGCCGGCAGTTCTCCCCAGATCCGCAGCGTCTGCGCCAGGTCGTAGCGCTGGTCCAGCTCGCGGAAGATGTCCGCCGCCCGTGCCAGGCAGGACTCCGCTTCGGACAGTTCGCCCCGTGCGGCGTGGATCTCACCCCGCACCCGCAGTGCCTGGGCCTGTCCGGACCGGTTGTGGCCCGTCTCTGCCAGTTGCTGGGCCTTCTCGGCGTACGCCCAGGCGGTCTCCGGGTCTCCGGAGGCGAGATAGAAGGCTGCCAGTGCGGGATACATCTGCAGGCCGCAGACGGTGCAGGTACGCCTCTCCTCTTCCAGCCTCCTGGCCGCGCGCACGAGCTCTTCGGCGCTCGCCAGATCGCCGGCCTCCAGCCGGTTCCAGATGCCTGTGCCGTAGAGCCTCTGCAGGCAGTGGTCCCACACCGCGGCCCGCTGCGCTTCCTCGAGCCCCTGCTGCACCAGCTCCCACCCGGCTTCGGCATCGCCCTGAGCCGTGCGCAGGCCGGCCTGGCGAGCCAGGGTGTAGGCCACGCCGGCGGGCGAGCCGATACGCCGATTGAGCTCCAGGGCCCGAGCCAGATTGTTCGCCGCAGGTTCCAGGTGGCCGCGTAGAAAGGCCATGCTGCCCAGGGCGTAGTGGCAGACGGCCACGCAGCGCAAATCTCCGAGGGCGGCGGCGTGTTCGGCCACCGTCTCTATGAACTGCTGGGCCTTCCGGTACGGCTCTTCGCCGTGGACGTGGTACTCCCACAGGCACAGGTGACCGTCGGTGGCGACCACGACCTCGGGCGACCACCCCGCCACCTGGCGGCGCAGCTCGTACTTCATCCCTTCTTCCCAATTGCCCAGGGGCAGGTAGGCCAGGGCCAGCATCTCGCAGGCCTGGGAGACCTCCACCTGAGCCCCGGCGGATTCGGCGATCTCCAGGGCTCGCAGCGCGTGTCGCACGGCCTCTTCGAGGGCGTTGCGGTGCCAGTCGAAGAGGGCCTGGGCGATCAGCAGACGGGCTTCTTCCAGCGGGTCGGGACCGAGGATCTCGCGCGCCCGATCCAGGTGTTCGGCGGCGGTCGCCATGTCGGTGGTCAGGATGGCGCCCAGGGCGATCTTGCGGTGGAGCGTGCCCTGGCTTCCCCCGGAGGGCGAGACCTCCGCCCGGGTCAGGGTGTCGAGCGCCGCCCGGTACGCCTCCACGCTGCGGACCACGTCGCCGGTGGCCCGGTGCACGTCGCCCATCCGCTCGTGTATTTCGGCCGAGAGGCTCAGCAGGTCCGGCGTGATCGTCCCTTCTTCCAGGAGCGAGAGCGCCTCCCGGTAGTGGAGCAAGGCGTCGTCGTGGGCGTAGACCGCCTCGGCCTTGTCTCCGGCCCGGACGAGGTAATGCACCGCCTGTTCGGTCTCTCCTGCCTGCAGGTAATGGTAGGCGATGGCCTCGACCGGCACACCCGGATCTTCCCGGTAGAGCGTCTCCAGTATCCCTGCTACCCGGCCGTGGAGCGTTCGGCGGCGGGTCTCGGACATCCGCTGGTAGACGGCCTCGCGCAACAGGGGATGCGGGAAGCTGTAGCTCAGCCCGGTCTCTTCCAGGAGCCTTGCCTCCAGGACCTCGTCCAGCAGATCCAGGAGAGCGGCGCGCTCGCGGTCCGCGTCCATGCCGGCTTCGAGAACCGGCAGGGAGACTTCCCGGCCCGCCACCGCGGCCAGCTGGAGCAGCCGGAGCGCCCCCGGCGAGATGAGTTCCTGGTGCCGGTCGAAGAGCGCTTGCAGAGAGGACGGCAGCGAGAGACGGGCCAGGTACCGGTTGAACAGCACCTGCAGCGAGGAGGGTATGGGCAGCGCCGCTCGCCGGCCGACTATGCGCCACGTTCCTTCTCTCGGGGAGATGTTGCCGGTGGCGGCCAGCCGGCGCGCTAGCTCGCCGGCGAAGAGCGGGTTGCCCTCGGAGAAGCGGGAGACTTCACCGGCCAGCCGCTCGTCCACGCTTCCTCCCAGCACCCGCTCCAGCAGGGCGCGGTGCTCGGTCTTTGAGAGAGGCGGCAGGCTCAGCCGGTGCAAGAGGTTCTGGCGCTCCAGGCTGCCGATCATGGCCTCCAGGGCCCCGCCGGGGGCATCGGGCCGCCAGGTTCCAACCAGCAGGAGAATTTGCGACGGAGCCTGGCGAGCCAGGTAGTGGAAGAGCTTGAGCGATCCTTCGTCGGCCACGTGCAGGTCGTCCAGAATCAGGACCACGGGAGCGTCGCGGGCCGCGATGAAGCGCAGTACCCCCGCAAACAGAGCGTTCTGCGCGGCCACCTTGTCCGCACTCCCGACCGGCCGGGCGGTGGGGGGAAGCTCCGGGATGGCGTCGGCCAGCTCCGCCGGGATCAGGTCGGCGTAAGTCTGATCTTCTCTGAGGGCCATGCGCAGGGCCTCGACGAACGGCGTGTACGGAGACCGGCCTTCCAGCTCCGGGGTGCTGCCCATCAGGACCCGGTAACCCCGATCGCGACCAGCCTGCAAAACCTCCTGTACCAGACGGGTCTTG
>JBFLXF010000406.1:0-3242 GCA_040757515.1 Actinomycetota bacterium | reverse complement strand
CGAGCGCGGCCGCGACGGCGGCAGCGAGCTCCAGGACCGGGTCGTGGAGATCAGGCGCGTCGCCAAGGTCGTCAAGGGTGGCCGGCGCTTCAACTTCAGTGCGCTGGTGGTCGTGGGCGACGGCAACGGCCGGGTCGGCGTGGGTCTCGGGAAGGCCAACACCGTCCCCGCGGCGATAGCCAAGGGGCAGGATCGGGCCAAGCGCGAGATGTTCGACGTGCCGATGCGCGGGACTACCATCCCGCACGAGGTGATAGGGAAGTTCGAGAGCTCCGAGGTGCTTCTCAAGCCCGCCTCCGAGGGTACGGGGGTCATCGCGGGCGGCGGCGTGCGCGCCGTGCTGGAGCTGGCCGGGGTGAGGGACGTGCTCACCAAGGCTCTGGGCTCGACTACTTCTGTAAACCTGGTCCGGGCGACGGTCGAGGGACTCAAGCGGCTCAGGACGAAGGACCAGATCGAGAAGTCGCGGGGGGTGAAGATAGCTCTATGAGCCCCCTCAAGGTTACGCAGATAAAGAGCGTCATAGGCGCCAAGGAGGATCACAAGCGGACGGTCCGGGCCCTCGGCCTGAAGCGCATCCGCGATTCGCGGGTGCACGGCGACACGCCCCAGATCCGGGGGATGCTGCACAAGGTGCGGCATCTGGTCCGCGTCGAGGAGGTGGACGAGCAGTGAGGCTCAACGAACTCTCACCGGCACCGGGCTCAAAGAAGGATCGCAAGCGCGTCGGTCGCGGCGAGGGCTCGGGCCACGGCAAGACCAGCGGCCGCGGCCACAAGGGCGCCGGGGCCCGCTCGGGCGCGAAGGCGCACGCCACCTACGAGGGCGGCCAGATGCCGCTGCAGAGGCGGGTGCCACGCCTGAAGGGTGAGGCCCGCGGGCGGCACACCGTCACCCACCCGAAGGTCTACGCGCCGGTCAATCTCTCGGAGCTCGCCGGGGTCGAGGGTGATACTATAGGCCCGGACGAGCTGCGGTCCGCCGGGCTCGTCAGGAAGAAGGCCGGGCTCGTCAAGATCCTCGGAAGCGGAGAGATCGGGCGCGCCGTCACCGTGCGGGCGCACGCCTTCTCCGCGTCCGCCAGGGAGAAGATAGAGGCGGCCGGCGGTAGCGTCGAGGTACTGGAGCGGTAAGAGATGTTGGGATCCCTGGCGAACGCCTGGAAGATACCGGAGCTACGGCAGAAGCTGTTCTTTACGGCGGCGATAATCGCGCTCTACCGGCTCGGAGCGCACGTGCCCCTGCCCGGAATAAACCGCGAGGCGCTCGCTACCGGTATACAGACCGGCCAGAACGCCATAACCGGCCTCTTCGGAGTCTTTACCGGCGGGGCCTTCAACAACCTCTCGGTGTTCTCGCTGGGGATCATGCCCTATATCACGGCGGCGATCGTGATGCAGCTGATGACGGTCGCCATCCCCCGGTTGCAGGAGCTAGCCAAGGAAGGCGAGACCGGGCAGCAGAAGATCACGCAGTACACCAGGATCTTTACGCTGGCGCTGGCCTTTTTGCAGGCGATAGCGATGGCGCTCTACTTCCGCAGCGGCCAGCTTGGTAACGTGCTCGCGGGGGCGACCGTGATAAATGTCTTCCTGGTCATTGTCACGCTCACCACGGGCGTAATGCTCCTGATGTGGATGGGCGAGCTTATCAGCCAGCGCGGCCTGGGCAACGGCATCTCCCTGATCATCACCGTCTCCATTCTCTCGCAGGCGCCAAACGCGATACGCGCCCTGATCGAGGACGGCAACGTGCTGGCGATGGTTGTGCTCGGCCTTATCGCCCTGCTTATAGTCACGGCCATCGTCTTCGTGAACGAGGGGCAGCGACGCATCCCGATCACCTACGCCAAGCGGCAGGTCGGGCGACGCATGACTCAGGGAGGTACGACTTACCTGCCCCTCAAGGTCAACATGGCGGGGGTCATCCCGATCATCTTCGCCTCCTCGCTTCTTCTGTTCCCGGTGGTGCTCGGACAGCTCGCGGCGGGGCAGGCTCAGGACTCGATCATCCGGCAGGTGGCGGATTTCTTCGCGCCGGGCAGCCCGGCGTATCTGATCCTGTTCGCTCTTCTGATCGTGATGTTCACCTACTTCTACACGGCGGTGCAGTTCAACCCGGTCGAGCACGCCGACAACCTCAAGAAGAGCGGCGGCTACATCCCGGGTATCCGTCCCGGACAGCCGACGGCGGTCTACCTGAACAACGTGCTCACCAGGATCACGCTCTTCGGCGCGATCTTCCTCGCTGCGATCGCGGTGGTGCCGTACATGATCACGCCTGCCCTCGGGCTGCCCAACTCGGTCTTCTTGGGCGGCACCTCGATGCTGATCGTGGTCGGCGTCTCGCTGGATACGGTGCGCCAGCTCGAGAGCCAGTTGATGATGCGCAACTACGAGGGGTTCTTAAGGAAGCAGAGATGAGGATCATACTTCTGGGACCGCAAGGAGCAGGCAAGGGTACGCAGGCGGGCCGCCTCGCCGGGAGAACCGGCGCGCGGCACATCGCAACCGGCGATCTGGTGCGGGCGGAGATAAAGGCCGGCACCGAACTGGGTAGGAAGGTGCAGGAGTACAACGATCGGGGCGAGCTGGTTCCCGACGAAATCATCGTCGAGATGGCCAAGCCCCACCTCCGCGACGCCGACGGCTGGATCCTGGACGGCTTTCCGCGCAACGAGGCGCAGGCTCGCGCCCTCGACGAGGCTCTGGAGGAGATAGGAGCCCGCCTCGACGGGGTCGTCGCCCTCGAAGCCCCGGACGAGGTGCTCATCAAGCGGCTTTCGGGACGCCGCCAGAGCGAGGCGACGGGCCGCATCTACCACCTCGAGTACGACCCGCCGCCGGAGGATCCGGAGGAGGATCCCGGCCCGTTTGTCCAGCGCAAGGACGATACCGAGGAGGCGATCCGGCGGAGGCTGGAGATCTACCACGAGCAGACTGAGCCTCTCAAGGACTACTACGCCGGGCGTGGCCTGCTGAAGACCGTGGACGCCACGCAGCAGATCCCGAAGGTCACGGAGGATATACTGGCCTCTCTGGGAGAGAGGGCTTGATCGTTCGCAAGAGCCGCTCCGAGCTGGAGGCGATGCGCGAGGGCGGGAAGATAACCGCCGCCTGCCTGAAGCTTCTGGCCGAGAACGTCCGGCCCGGCGTTACCACCCGCGAGCTCGACGCGCTGGCCGAGGAGTTCATCTACGGTCACGGCGGCAAGCCCGAGTTCAAGGGATACCAGGGGTTCCC
>JBFLXF010000405.1:0-3253 GCA_040757515.1 Actinomycetota bacterium | reverse complement strand
GCCCTCTATAATGGCCGGTGTGCCAGCAGAGGCAGAGATGCCGGAGTATGGGATGACGATCAGCGGAAAGACTCGGCTCCTTGCTCTGATCGGCCATCCCGTGAGCCACAGCCTGAGCCCCGCGATGCACAACGCCGCCTTCGCTGCCGACGGGCTAGACTTCGTCTACGTCTGCCTGGACGTGGACCCGGAGGATCTACCGGCGGCGGTCAGGGGCATGGCCGCCCTGAAGTTCAGGGGCTTCAACGTTACCATGCCGCACAAGCGGGCCGTGATCCCGCTCGTCGACGAGTTGGACAGGAGCGCTCGCGTCTCCGGGGCACTAAACACCGTCGTTATCGAGGGCGAGAGCCTCCGCGGGTACAACACCGACGGGGGCGGGATGGTTATGGCCTGCGAGGAGGCCGGCATCGAGCTTGCCGGCAGGCGGGCCCTGATCCTGGGCGCGGGAGGCGCCGCCGCCGCCATAGCCGCCGCCTTCGGCGAGGCCGGTGTCGCCGAGGTGCGCATCGCCAACCGTAGCCCGAAGCATGCTGCGGGACTGCGAGACAAGCTGAGCGAGGCCGGCGCGGGCGAGGTGGTGGTCTATCCCCTGAACGCTCTGGATGAGGCGGTCCGGGACGCGGAGATCCTCGTCAACGCCACCTCCCTCGGGATGAAGGACGGCGATCCGCTGCCGCTGCCACCCGAGTACGTCGGAGCGGAGAGGGCGATCTGCGACGCGGTCTACCGTCCCGGTACGGAGACGCGGCTGGTCCGGCTCGCGCGCGAGCGGGGCGCCCGCGTGGCTGCGGGCGACCGGATGCTTCTCTACCAGGGCGTACTGGCGCAGAAGCTCTGGACCGGACGCGAGCCGAACGCTGAGGTGATGGACCGCGTGATCTCGGCTACGCGTGAAGTCGCCCGGTAGGGTTTCTACGCACCCTCCGGACTCCTGGAGTATGCCAGGATGCTCTCCCTAAGGCCGGCCCACAGAGCCTTCTGCAGCCTGTCTGCGGAGCCGCAGATCAACACGCCCGCCGGGAGGGCTATGGCCAGAACGGCGGTGTTGGTGCCTTCGTGACGCGCGTAGGCCGCCTGCCCGTGACCTTGCGCGGTGAGCAGGTTCCCAAGTGAGTCGGCGGAGAAGGTGTGCCACTCAAACGGGATGACCCTTGCGAAGGTGAGGTACTCGGCAAACGCGAACGCCGGCGGCAGGTGCACGCTGGAGTGCTCCGCTACCTCGGAAAATCCCTCATCGAACTTGCGAAGGAACTCGTCCGCGTCGGCGGAGGTCAGGCAACCGGCCAGGCTGCGCACCACGCCACCAGCCGGGATGTCCGCCAGCTCCTGTAGGCCGAGAGCTTCGAACGGCCCCTCCTCTCTCCGAAAAAGGTAAGACTCCCCACCCAGGGAGCGCGCGGGCACCACGACGAAGTGCGCGGAGAGCCCGGACGCACCGTCCACCACGGTCGTCTCATAGACCTGCGAGACAGAGAGCCTCGCTCCGAATCCGTGCCAGCCATCCATGCCCTTATGGTAACTCATTCGTGTTTCGCAAGCCTCCCTGGCCGGCGTCGTCTATCATCGAATGCTCGTACGATGGGTGAGAAAGATGGCTTCTGTCCTCGAGCGGTCACAGAGACGCGGCTCTTGCGGCGGTGGCCCGATCGATGGCAGGTTGGTTTGGGAGAGGATTCTGATGAGAGACCCTGAGAGAGCTGGAGACCTCGAGGTGACAACGCTAGGGGAGGCCCTGATCGTGCTCGATCCCGTCGAGCGGGGGCCTCTGCGGCATGTCTGCGCCTTCGAGAAGCGCATCGGCGGCGCCGAGCTCAACGTAGCGGTGGCTCTTACCCGTCTGGGCCACCGTGCGGCGTGGGCGGGCTCTCTGGGAGACGACGAGTTCGGACACGAGATACTGAATTTCCTGCGGGGCGAGGGAGTGGATGTCTCCGGCGTCCGACTCGACCCGGATGCTCCCACCGGCCTGTACTTCAAGGAGCGCCGGGCGCTTGACAGCCTGCGCACCCACTATTACCGCGCAGGGTCGGCTGCCAGCCGCCAGCGGTTTGAGGAGTTGGATCTGGACGCTCTGCTCTCCGGCGAGATACTGCACCTCACCGGTATCACCCCTGCTCTCTCCGACAGCTGCAGGGACCTCACCGAGCGCCTGATGGCGGAGGCCGCGGAGCGAGGCGTCTTCCTCTCTTTCGACGCCAACGTCCGCTGGCGGCTCTTTAAGGGGCGGGACCCTGAAGAGGTGCTCGGCCCCCTGGCCGCCCTCGCCGATCTGCTCTTCCTCTCGGAGGAGGAGGCCGAACTTCTGCTGGGCGGGAGCGGCCAGAGAGCTGCCAGACGTGCCCTGGGAGAACTTCGCGCTACTACTATAGTGGTCCACTCCGCTGCGGGCTCGTTCGCCGTGGGCGAGGATGACGTGGTCGAGAGAAGTGCTTACCCGGTGGAGGTGGTTGACGTAGTGGGTGCGGGTGACGCGTTCGTTGCGGGGTTCCTCTCAGGTAGGCTGCGGGGATGGGATACCGGGAGGTCTCTGGAACTGGCGAACGCCTGCGGAGCCTGCGCGGTCACCGTGCCCGGCGACGTGGCGGGGATGCCCTCAGAGGAGGAGGCGTTCTCCCTGCTGCGCGGCAGCCGCGAGAAGGAGCGCTAGAGAGGTGAGCATGGAGGATAGAGCGGCAGACGCCACGCTGGAGAGGATGCGGGAGCTGGGCCTCGTCGCCGTGGTGCGGGGAGAGTCTTGCGAGTCGGCGATCGAGGTGTCGGGTGCTCTCATCGAGGGAGGAGTTCTGGGCATCGAAATCACCTTTACCACCCCCGAGGCTGACCGGGCGCTCCGGGAACTGAACGAGGAGCATGGCGAGCGCATCCTTCTCGGAGCCGGCACCGTGACGACCCAGGAGCAGGTCGAGAAGGCCGTGAACGGCGGCGCCGCCTTCCTGGTAAGCCCTGGCTGCGATCCGGAGCTGGTCTCTCTGATGCAGGAGACGGGGCTCGCCGTGCTGCCGGGCGTTCTCACGCCCTCGGAGATCATGCTCGCCTTGCATTCGGGCGTCGGGACGGTCAAGCTCTTCCCGGGCTCGCTCGGAGGACCCGCCTACCTGAAGGCCCTACGAGGACCTTTCCCGAACGTCTCCTTCGTGCCCACCGGCGGCGTATCGGAGGAAAATGTCGGAGCGTGGTTTGCCGCGGGCGCCGTCGCCGTCGGTGTAGGGGGCGCGCTTGCGCCGCCTTCCCTGGGGCCAGGGCGGGAGCG
>JBFLXF010000404.1:0-3256 GCA_040757515.1 Actinomycetota bacterium | reverse complement strand
TTCGTAGCGACGTTTGTGGTTACCACCGCCGGCCTCCTCGTCCTGCCGGGCGGCTAGCGGCCCGGCCGGTGTATACTCAAGCCATGCAAGACGCCGCGCAGAAACTAGACCGACCTGGCCTCGCCGGCTCTCCCTTGTGCGACGAGAAGGGGGCGCATCCGGATCACGTGTCCGAGGCGCTCATGGGCATGCCGCCGAAGGAGGAGATCGAAGCCGCGAGCGAGCTCCTCAAGGCCGTGGGCTACCCCGTGAGGATGAGCATCCTCAGCGCCCTCTCTGAAAGGGAGCTCTGCGTCTGCGATCTGCAGGCGGTTCTGGGGATGAGCCAGTCGGCGGTCTCCCACCAGCTCAGGACCCTGCGGGCCGCCCACCTGGTCAAGCCCCGCCGCGAGGGGAAGACGGTCCACTACTCCCTCGCCGACGACCACGTCCGCAAGCTCCTGAAGGTCTCCCTGGAGCACGTGCGTCACGACTGAACGCTCCGGCGGCGCGCCGTACCCCGGAACCTCCCTCGCTACGGCGAGCCGTAGGCGGCGTCCGCCCGGGCGCGCCACCCCAGGAGCTCCTCGCGCCGCGCCTTTAGCTCCCCGGGCGGGATCTCCGCGGCGATGTTGTTCTTCTCCAGGGGATCCTTCGAGAGGTCGTAGAACTCCTCGGGCCGGTCGCCGAAGTGGTAGATATACTTCTTATCTCCCTTCACGCTCGCCAGGCACTTGTTCTCGTACCAGCAGCTGAACTTGAGGGTGCGGTCCTCCGGTAGCGGGTCGAGCATCGAACGTCCCGGGTACTCCCCTCCCTTTACCTCATAGCCCAGAGCGTCCGCCACGGTGGGGAGGACATCCAGCTCGCCGACCGGCGCCTTGATGCGCCCCGCGGGGCGCGAGGGATCCAGGACCATCATCGGGATGCGCAACCCCTCCTCCCAGATCACATTGTCGTGCTGGTAGCGCCCGTGCTCGCCGAAGGCTTCCCCGTGATCGCCCAGGATAACGAAGACGGTGTTCTCGTAGAGCCCCATCTCCTTGTACTGCCGGATCAGGTTCTTGACGAAGAAATCGAGGTAACGCACGGTGTTCTGGTAGCGGTTGACGGTGTCGTCCTTGGCGAACTGCTTGCGCCCGTAGCGTTTGTCCGGGGCCAGGTACTGGTGGTGAGGCGTGATCGTATTGTAGGTGACGAAGAAGGGCTCGTCGCCGTTCTGTTGCAGCCACTTCCTGCTCGGCTCTAGCAGGATGTCGTCCTCGTAGCCGAAGTAGTTGGCCCGCTGGAAGCCCTTCTTGTCCAGGTCCTCCAGGGAGTAGAACTCCTCGTAGCCCATGTTCTTGACCACCTCCGGGCGGCGCTCGAAGTTCTCGGTGGCCGACTGGAAGTAGGCGGTTCTGTAACCCTGTTCGTTCAGCAGATCAGGGAGGCAGCGGGCGGGGATACGGTCCCCGAGCGAAGCCGTGCCCTCCCTGGTCGGCGGGTCGATGCCGCAGATGGTGGCGGTCTGCGCGTTGGTGGTGTGCGGCATGGCCGCGTAGGCCCGCTCGGCGAAGAGGCTCTGTCCGGCCAGCTCGTCCAGAAACGGCGTGGTCTGTATGTCTTCGTTGTAGGGGGTGACCGAGCTGGCACGGGTTGACTCAAGGAAGATGAGCACCACGTTGCGCTTCCTGGTCCGCTCCGCCGGTTCGAGCCTGGTCTGCGTGGGCAGGCTCTCGCGGACCTTCTCAGCGTCCACGTACGGCAGTGGCGAGCTTTCGACCGCCGAGAGCGCCACGTTGAGGAAACCATCCCTCGTGGAGGTCTCGCTCGCGCCGGGCACCTTCCCGCCGGGCAGAAGGGAGAGCGAGACGAGCGCGTACGCGACGAGCGCCGCCCCGGCAAACCCGAGCCAGGAAGCTCTTGGCGTGCCGGGTTCCACGGTCTGCCGGCCCCACCGGCGGGCGGCGAAGCGGCTCAGCAGCCAGGGTCCGAAGATTGCGTAGAGGAGCGCAATCGCCAGCGTCGCCACGAGCGACGGCGTAACCGCGCTGGCGACCACGGTCCCTACCTCTTTGGGCGAAGAGAGGAAGAAGAGGATCGTTGTAGCGTCGAGGGAGGAGCCGGTGATCTCATAGAACCGGGCGGCCCCGGTCTCGATGAGGGCCACCGTTATGGTCGTCGCGTGAAAGAGCCAGACAACCAAAAGACGCGGCAGGCCCCTCCTCGCCACCGCGAACAGCCCGATCCAGAACAGCGCGTACCCCAGGTCGAACAGGATGTCCGAGCGCATGAGCCCAAACGTCCCAAGGAGCCCGGGGTCTCCCGGCAGCGAGCCGACCCTGGCGGCCTTGAGGACCAGGGTATAGACGGTAAAAGGCACCAGGAGCGCCAGCACGTACACCCAGTCCCGGCGATCCAGAAGGTCACCCGAAAAAGCCCGCCCGCGGTTCTCCGCCGTCACGAGACCTCCGTAGATCCCACCGGTGCGCTCCCGCTCTCCTTTTGCCGGGCGCCCGGCCTGCCCGCAAAATTATCTATCGCCAAGCGAAACCTCCCACGCGCGGGCTTCGTCGCCAACTCCTACAACGCACTCATATGAGCGATCCCTCTTGCGAAAGGCCATATTCTACACGCTACCGGCTCTCCCGGGTAAACGAGCCGGAAGTCTCCACGGCTCATGCCTGGGAGGGGAGGACGCCGAGACCGCCCAGGACGAGGAGCGTCGTGGCGAAGGAGTTGAAGGTGGCGTGGGCTATGAACGGCGGCAGCAGGCTTCCGGTCCTCCGCAGGAGCCAGCACAGGCTCGCGGCCAGGACGAAGATCGCCGGGAAGATGGCCGGCTCCAGGTGCAGAGAGGCGAAGAGGGCCGAGGAGAGCGCGGCGGACAGGACGAAGGCGGCCATCTTCGTGAAACGCTTCTCCCCGCCGGCTCTCCCGGTCGCGAGCCTTCCCAGGTTGTAGAGCCCGCCGAAGATGGCGCCCCGGAACACCAGCTCCTCGACGGCCGGTCCGACGACGACCACGACCAGGAAGACCGCCGGTACGGCGAAGACCGGGTCCTGCGAGACCAGGGCCTCCACGCCCCGCATCAAGGGCTGCTGCGCGCCGCGGTCTGCCCGGTAACCCAAAGTCTCCAGCACATAGGCGCTGAGCGCGTTGAGCGGGAAGCTCGCGGCGAGCGCCCCGACGCCGACCGCGAGGCCCAGCACCGCTCCACTCCGGAACCCGTTCGCGGGCCTGCGGACCCCGAGCGGGCTCAGGGAGAAGCTCTTTCTCTTGCCAAAACCCCTCA
>JBFLXF010000403.1:0-3261 GCA_040757515.1 Actinomycetota bacterium | reverse complement strand
GAGGCGAGAGCGGGCCCGTAGACTGCAAACACCGCCCCGAACGCGCCGACGCCTACGCGCCCGTCCTTGAGAACCGCCCGGCGGCGTGCCGGGGCGCCGCGGACCATCAGGGCGTCTCCGACGTCGAGCACGGCGTCTGCATGGTGCAGCCCGGCGGCGAGAAGGGCGGCGATGAGCGCGAGCGTTGCGGCGACGCCGGGCGGGAGCACACCCGATAGCAGCAGGGCGGCCCCCGGCAGGCCGGTGATTACGCCGATCAGGGGCAGCAGGTGCGCGGCACGGGCGGCTTCCTGGAGGGTGCCGTCGCGGACGGGCAGAGCGGTGAAGAAGGAGAGCAGGGCGCGCACCCCTACCTCACCCTGAGCCCTATCCCGGCGACACACAGCCAGACCTCCTGCGCCGCGGCGGCGACGCGGCGGTTGGCGAGCCCCAGAAGATCCCGGAACCGCCGTCCCTCCGCGCTCTCCGGCACGACGCCGAGTCCCACCTCGTCGCTCACCAGCACGAAAGGTATCGCCGACGCCGAAGCCCGTTCGAGAAAGAGATCCAGGCCCGCAAGCGTTGCTTCTTCTGTTTCCCCGGCGAGCGACCGCGCCGACACCCACAGCGTAAGCGAGTCGAGCAGGACGCATCCCCAGGTACCCGAAGCCTCGAATACCGCGTCGAGGTCTCCGCCGCCCAACTCCAGCGTCTCCCAGGCGGCGGGTCGGCGTGCGCGATGCTCCGCTACGCGGCGCTCCAACTCTGGATCCTCCATAGAGAGGGCTGTCGCCACGTAGAGCACGCGGTCTCCCCCTACCCCGGAGGCGAGGCTCTCGGCGAGCTCGCTCTTCCCGCTGCGGGCGCCGCCCAGGATGAACGCGCGGAGCCCTACAGCGCCTCCCTGATGGCCGAGACCAGCCGCCGATTGTCCTCCGTCCCGCGCACCGCTACCCGGAGGTATCCCTCCCCGAGCCCCACGAAAGGACCGCAGCCGCGCACCAGCACGCCCCGAGCCGCCAGCCTCCCAACGACCCCCTCGGGCGCCCGGGCGAGCAGGAAGTTGGCCGCTCCTGGAAACGGCTGCACATGGGGCAGCCTCTCCAGCGCCGCAAACAGCTCTGCCCGCAGGCGCGCCACCCCGGACACGGAGCGTTCCGAGAACGACCGGTCCCTCGCGGCCGTTATCCCCGCTGCGGCCGCGGCGACATTCACGGACCACGAAGGCTGGAAGCGCTGGACCGATTCCATGTCGGCGCAGACGAGGCATCCCAGACGCAGTCCCGGTATGGCGAAGAACTTGGTGAGAGACCGGGCGACGAAGAGGCCCTCTCCGGTCAGATCCACGACGCTCGCCTCCGGCGCGAAGTCCGCAAAGGCCTCGTCCACCACGAGCGCTGCGCCCGCAGCTCGAACGCGGTGGGCGAGCTCGAGGACCTCCGCCCGGGACAGCGCGTCGCCGGTCGGGTTGTTCGGGTTGCACAAGAAGACGGCGTCCACTCCCTTCAGCTCCCCGAGAGATCCAGGGTCGAAGCGGAAGCCGTTCTCCGCCCTGCGGACGATACGCCGCAGCGGTTTCATGCCTGCGGCCCCGATGGCAGCCGCGTACTCGGAGAAGGTGGGCTCCAGCACGACGCCCGCTCCCCCCCTCGATACGGCGCGGGCGGCCAGGAAGAGAGCCTCCGCACCGCCGTTTGTGGGCAGGATACGCCCCGCCGGGATCCCGAGGTACCCGCCCAGCGCCTCGCGCAACTCCGCATAGTCCAGATCCGGGTAGCGTGCAGACTCCTCGCCGATGGCGCGAACCGCAGCCTCCAGCGCTCCCTCCGGCGCACCGAACGGGTTGATGTTCTGGCTGAAATCCAGGAAACCGCCGGGCGGCATCTCCAGATCGCGGGCAACGACGCCGCCGTGCGCTCCGTGGTGGCGGCCTCCCGCATGGTCAGCCCACCCTCTAACCACGATAATCCGCCAGGAGATCCGCAACCAGCAGCGCGCAGGCTACAAAGACGCAGGACAGCCGCATCAGACACACCGCGCGCCGGATGTCCTCGCGCGCCGGCGCGCGTCCCTCGCCGAGTACCGGTCCCTCGCGCATCATCCCGCCATAGGAGTTCGTTCCCCCGAGCCTGAGCCCGAGAGCACCGGCGAAGGCGGCCTCCGGCCAGCCGGCGTTGGGGCTGCGGGTGAGGGGGCCGTAGCGAGAGGCTACGCGCAGAACGCTCAGAGGCCTGCCGGAGACAAGGGCGGCAGCGAGGGCGGTAGTTCTGGCCGGGAGCAGGTTCGCCAGGTCATCCAGGCGGGCGGAGGCCCACCCCAGCTCCGCATACGGCGTCTCCGGATACCCGACCATCGAGTCGAGGGTGTTGATCGCCCTATAGGCCAGGGCGCCCGGCGCACCGAACATCCACGCCCACAACATCGGGGCGAGGATGCCGTCGCTCGTGTTCTCGGCGACGGATTCTACGGCGGCGCGGCAGACCTCCGCCTCGGAGAGTCGGGCGGTGTCGCGCCCGACGAACTCCCCGACGCAGGCGCGCGCGCCTGCGAGATCTCCGGACAGCAACTCGTCTTCGACCGCGGCGGCAGCGCGCCAGAGACCGCGCATCGAGAGAGTCGTGGAGATCAGGACGGCCTCCAACGGCAGACGTAACGGACGCGGCATGGCTCGGAGAGAGACGTACGAGACGGCACAGACGAGCGCCGGAACCGAGAGAGCGAGGAGCGCCCCGGCACCGCGGCGGACGCGGGGTTCCTTCAGGCGCAGGGCTCGCCGCTCGAAGGCGGAGATGGCGCGCCCCATCCAGACGGTCGGGTGCAGGGCCTCCGGCGGCTCGCCGAACACCGCGTCGAGCAGCAGAGCAGCCGCGACGGTAACGCCGCGGTGCCGGATCAACGGGCGTCGCCCTCCCCGTCCCCGGAGAGCTTGGCGCGGCCCCGGATCAGGCCGACGACGGCGCCCGCGCCACCCAGCAGGAGCGCCCGCAGCACCAGGTTCGCCAGCGAGCGCCCGAGGTCGCCGAGGGTCGGGGGCTGCAGAAGACGCTCGACGTCCTCCGCGCTCGTCGGAGGCGGCGGGTCGCTGAGCTCGCTACGCACCTCTTCGACGTAGGCGGCGATGTGCGGCGCTGCCTCCCGGGCGTAGGCACGCATCTCGTCTGCCAGAACGGTTGCCTGCAGGGCGACGCTAAGGATCAAGGTCACCCCGACGATGATCGCCACGAGCGTCGAGGCCAGGGCGCAGTCCCGCAGCAGAAGCGAGCGGTAGGGGACTCCCTCGTC
>JBFLXF010000402.1:0-3270 GCA_040757515.1 Actinomycetota bacterium | reverse complement strand
ATCCGCCCGCACTCGCCGAGCTCGCCTCTGAGCTGGGCGTCTCGCGGGAGCGGGTAAGGCAACTGCAGCGCGAGGGGGAGCAGCTACTCAGGACAGGAACCCGGCGGGCCTCGTCCCGATCCATATAGCATGACGGCTCTTACCCCGTGTAAGCCTCCTGTATGATGCCGCGGACGCATCGCTTCCCGGAGAAGATCCTGCTGGCAACCGACGGCTCCGGAGACGCGGCTCTGGCCTTGCGCGCGGCTGTCGATCTCTCCGTGAGGGCAGGCTCGGAGCTACATCTCGTCCACGCTTGGCGGGCGTTTCCTCCCTATTCGCACCCCGCTGTGGCGGTGGCTACGGAGGTGGCCCCCTACGAGCGGGAGGGCGAGAGGGTTCTCTTTGAGCAACTGGACGAGGTGGAGGCTCACGGGGGAACCGTCGCAGGAGCTCACCTGAAGCGGGGGCAGCCCGTCGAAGTGATCTGTGACCTCGCGGAAGAGTTGGGCGCAGGGCTGGTGGTGCTGGGAAGTCGCGGGCTCGGGCCGGTCGAGCGGCTTCTCATGGGCAGCGTCTCGGAGGGAGTCATCGACCTGACGACCCGCCCGGTGCTGGTGGCGAGGGGCGGCGAGGACGCTTGGCCGCCCTCCCGCGTGGTCGTCGGCGACGACTCCTCGCCGGGCGCCAGGAGGGCCGCGGAGCTCGCCGCTGGTATCGCAGCTCTGGTCGGAGCAGAGATGCTTCTCGTGCGGGCTTTGCCGGTGGTCCTGGATGTCTCGGAGGCCGGGAGGTTCGCCGAGGATGCCGCCCTGCCCCGAAGCGTCGTCCTGGCTCACCATGAGCTCTCTCTGCAGGCGAGGGCGCGCAGGATGGAGGAAGCCTCGGGGCTGCGTCCGCGGGTCCGGGTGAGAGAGGGGGAGGCAGCCTCAATCATCCTGCAGGCCGCCGAGGAGGACGAGGGGCCGGCTCTCGTGGCGGTCGGCAGGCGGGGTCTCGGGAAGCTTGAGAGGTTGAGGTTGGGCAGCGTCTCCACCAAGGTCTTGAGGGCTGCGGTCGAACCCGTCCTGGTGTGTCCCTCTTAGACGGCCTGCTCTCGCCCCTGCATAGGGCATGCCCGGCTGTGCCCTATTGACGGCCGCTCCCGAGACTCCGGGGCTCCTGACGCTGGCTCGGCGCCAGGTCAGCTTCTCGATTCGCCGGGCCCGGGCTGGAGGCTCAGACGGCCTGGAACCGCGAAAGCCGGGAGGGTGTACGAGACGCGACAGAGGCAGACCGGCACCATCTGCGGAAGCACGCCGGGAGAAGACCGGAGGGCGGTGGGTTCCACCGGCTCAAGAGGCATCTTCAAAGGGTGCCGCGCCGAAGTGGCAGCGGGGCCTCTCGCCGCGTTCGCAGCGTTCGCGGATCTCCACGCCCGCCAGCTCGCTCAGCAGGGCCTCCATCATACGGCACATCACCTGGTGATCCGCGACCACGGCGGCCAGCGGACAGCTGTAAGCGCGTATGACGAAGCCGCCATCGCTCTCCCGGAGCTCCGCCAGTCCTCCCAGATCGTCGAACGCGCCCGCGGCCGCCTCCATCCGCCGACGCACGTCCCCGTCCGGCGCGACCCATCCCTGCGCCATGCGACGCCCCACCTTCCTGAGCAACGTCTCGGATTCTTCAGGCCTCAGCTCTTCGGATAGGACATCGATCAGGCGCCGGAGCACCGGCTTGTAGGCCCTCGAGAACAGGGCCTCGGCCTCCGGCGTCAGCTCGTAGACGTAGGCCGGTTTGCTGCCGCCGCGGCGGACCGAGCCTCGCTGACGTACCAGCCCGTCACGCTCCAGGATAGCCAGGTGAGACCGCACGCCGTTGTCGGTGAGGCCGAGCGCACCGGCGAGGTCTTCGACCGTGCGTCCGTTGCGCCTGAGCAGCGTCACGATCCGGCCGCGCGTGCTCTCAAAGAACCTCCGATCCCACCGCACCACCGGCTCTCCATCCTCGATCATCGTCACACGATACCGGAGCAGCTCTCGCTTTACAAGTAAGTCAAGCAATTACTTGACTTAGCCGATAATACTCTGTATTTTTGTGTTGTCGCCGGGTCGCCGCTCCCGGCGGTCCGGGTCTCATAGTTGCGGGCGCGTAGCGATAGGAGGTAGAGGCGTGCCCATAGGGGACCTTGATGTACCTATAATCGGCAAGAACGTCGTCATCGCCGTTCTGGTGCAGACGCACATACTGATCGCCACTTTCATCCTGGGCTCTGCGCTCATAGCGCCGACCGCTGAGTACCTGGGTCTGATCACCAAGCGGGCCAGGTATGAGCGGCTCGCCCGCGATCTCGGCCGGTTCGTGGTTCTGTTGTTCGCCTCCGGCTCCGCCCTCGCCATAGCGTTCGTGTTCGCCCTGATAGCGCTCTTTCCGGTATTCTTCTCCTATCTTCTGAACATCTTCTTCTGGGTCTTCTTCGTCGAGGCGTTCATGTTTATAGCCGTCATCATCGTTCTCTACGCCTGGTACCAGACCTGGGACAAGCTGGCCTACCGCAAGAGCCTGCACGTAGTCTTCGGCTTCGTGGCGGGGTTTATCGGGCTTATCCAGATGACAATGATCAACGCGGTCGCCTCCTACATGCTCACGCCCGCCGAGGCTCCCGTGGACGATGTGGCCCGCACCTTCCTCAACCAGACCTTCATACCCCTCAACATGCACCGCTTCGTGGGCAACCTCTCCTACGCGGGGTTTCTGATCGCCGGCTGGGCGGCATGGCGTTATCTGCGGAGCACTCGCGAGGACGACCGCGAGTACTACGACTGGATGGGCCACTTCGGGCTGCTGTGGGGCTTCGGGTTCTTGATCATGCAGCCGATCATCGGTTACGGATACCTCAAGAGCATTCGGGAGAGCTCACCGAGCGCTTTCGACACCATCATGCTCGGCGACAAAGCGTGGCTGTTCAACCTGCTCATGGTGGAACTGGCGATCATGGGCGTTGCCTCGACGGCGTACTTCGTGCACAAGTTGCGCTTCGCCGTCAGGCCGATGCCCCGGCTGCGGAGGATGGTGCTCGGCGCTTTGGGCTTCACCGTCATCTTCAGCGGCCTCAACGCGATACCGTCCGATGGTTCGCTGATACCCCAGATCGGGCTGATTCTCTTCGGAGGCGAAGAGACGAGGATACCGCTTGGGAGCATGTACCCGTGGAAGTACATAGGGCTCATCGGGCTGATGCTCGTCGGGGCGTTTGTGGTGGCGCTGTATCTGAGGGCGGCGGCCACCGGGTTCAGGTGGGGACATGCCAGC
>JBFLXF010000401.1:0-3271 GCA_040757515.1 Actinomycetota bacterium | reverse complement strand
TCCTCGACGCAGGTGCCGCACATCCTGAAGGCGGTGCTCTCGGCGTACTGCGGGATCCCCGAGCAGCGCCTGCGGATCGTGGCGCCGGACGTGGGCGGGGGCTTCGGCTCCAAGCTCAACGTCTACGCCGAGGAGGTCATCGCGCTGGTGCTCTCGCGCAAGCTCGGGGTGCCGATCAAGTGGGTCGAGGACCGCTCCGAGAACTACCTGGCGACGATCCACGGGCGCGACCAGATCCAGGACATAGAGCTCGCCGCAGACTCCAGCGGACGCATCCAGGGCATGAGGGTGCACCTGCTGGCGGACATGGGGGCCTACCTGCAACTGAACGGCCCCGGCATACCGCTGCTGGGCGCGTTCATGTACCCGGGGGTCTACACGTTCGGCTCCTACCAGTTCTCCTGCACCGGCGTCTTCACCAACAAGACCCCGACCGACGCCTACCGCGGCGCGGGTCGCCCCGAGGCGGCCTACGCCATCGAGCGCATGATGGACTTGCTCGCGAGAGAGGTCGGCGTGGACCCGCTGGAGGTCAGGCGCCGCAACTTCTACGAGCCGTTCGACGAGCCGACCGAGACCCCGGCCGGCATCCAGTACGACTCGATGAACATGCAGGGCGCCGTGGACCGGCTGCTGGAGATAGCGGACTATGAGGGCTTGCGTGAAGAGCAGCGCCGCAGGCGGGAGTCCGGCGACCCGGTACAGCTCGGCCTCGGTTTCTCGACGTACACGGAGATCTGCGGCCTCGCCCCCTCCCAGGTGCTCGCGGCGCTACGTGCCGGCGGAGCAGGATGGGAGGTCGCCTCGGTGAGGATGCTCGCGAGCGGCAAGGTCGAGGTGGTGACCGGCACCTCCCCGCACGGCCAGGGGCACGTCACGAGCTGGTCCCAGATAGCCGCCGACGCTTTGGGCGTCTCGCCCGACGACGTGGAGGTATTCCACGGCGACACGGCCACCGCTCCGTGGGGCCGCGACACCTACGGATCGCGCAGCCTCCCCGTGGGCGGCGTGGCGGTGCACATGGCGGCCCAGAGGGTGCTGGACAAGGCGAAGAAGATAGCGGCGCACATGCTGGAGGCGGCGGAGGGGGATATCGAGTTCTCAGGCGGCAGGTTCTCGGTAGCCGGCTCTCCGGACCGCAACGTGACGATCCAGGAGGTTGCGGGCGCGGCCTACCTGGCCGCCGATCTGCCGGAGGGCATGGAGCCGGGACTCTCTGAGGAGTACTTCTTCGACCCGCCGAACTTTACCTTCCCGTTCGGGGCGCACCTGTGCGTCGTGGAGGTGGACACCGAGACGGGCTTCGTCAAGATCCGGGACTACTACGCGGTGGACGACTGCGGGCCGGTCATAAACCCGACGATCGTGGACGGGCAGGTGCACGGCGGACTCGCCCAGGGCATCGCTCAGGCGCTCTACGAGGAGGCCGTCTACGACGAGGACGGCAACCTGGTCACCGGCTCGATGGTGGACTATCTCATCCCCGGCGCCCCCGAGCTGCCGCACTACACCCTGGATCGGACCGTGACGCCCTCGCCCTCGAACGCCCTCGGCGTCAAGGGGGTCGGCGAGGCGGGCACGATCGGCTCGCCACCGGCGGTCATAAACGCGGTGGTGGACGCCCTCTCGCCCTACGGGATAAGGCACATAGACATGCCGGCCTCGCCGTGGAAGGTGTGGCAGGCGATCCAGGACGCCCGGGGGCGAGAGGCCGGTACCCGCGCCGCCGACCGCTCGGGACGCCCCTCCCAGGCGCCCGACAGCACCGACACGGAAGGAGGTAGCGTCTCGTGATCCCCGTCGCCTTCGATTACGAGGTCGCCGAGTCCGTAGACCACGCCATAAGCCTCCTCGGCCAGCACGGCGAGGACGCGAAGCTCTTGGCCGGCGGGCACTCGCTGTTGCCGATCATGAAGCTCAGGCTCGCCGCCCCGGCGATGCTCGTGGACCTCGGGCGCGTCGAAGAGCTCAAGTACGTGCGCGACGGTGGCGACCACATCGCTATTGGGGCGATGACGCGTCACTGCGACGTGGAGCGCGACCCCCTGCTGCGGGAGCACTGTGGCCTGCTCTCCTACACCGCCTCCCTCGTCGGGGACCCGCAGGTGAGGCACCGGGGGACCATCGGCGGCTCCATAAGCCACGGTGACGCGGCCTCCGATTTGCCTTCGGCCCTGCTCGCGCTCGAGGCGTCGTTCGTCGTCAGGGGACCGGGCGGCGAGAGGACCGTAGCGGCCGCGGACTTCTTCAAGGACTACCTGATGACCGACCTCTCCCCGGACGAGGTGCTCACCGAGGTGCGGGTCCCCAAGCTCGGCCCGAATACCGGCTGGTCGTACAAGAAGTTCAACCGCCGCGCCCAGGACTGGGCCGTCGTCGGGGTCGCCGCCGTGGTCGAGAAGAGCAACGGCTCCATTAGCGCCGCCCGCCTCGGGCTCACCAACATGGGCGCCACGCCCATAAGGGCGAGCGCCGCAGAGAGCGCGCTCTCCGGCGCCGACGCTTCGTCGGTCGCCGAGGCGACGAGCAGGGCCGACGAGGGCACGAGCCCCTCCTCCGACATAGCGGCCTCGGCCGAGTACCGCCGCCACCTGGCGCGCGTGCTCTCGCGCAGGGCCGTCGAGGAGGCGCTCTCCCGTTGATGGAGGCCACGGACGGACGCCGGGGGGCCCTTCCCCCCGGCGTCTCTCGCGCTCAGGACCTGCAGGGGCTGCTGCGCGAGCACGACTACCTCGCCGACGAGGGGCTCGCCACGGCGATCTTCCTCGCCCTCAAGCTCGGGCGACCCCTCTTCCTGGAGGGCGAGGCCGGGGTCGGCAAGACGGAGGTGGCGAAGGTCCTCTCGCGCATCCTGGATACGCCGCTCATCCGCCTGCAGTGCTACGAGGGGATAGACGTCTACCAGGCGGTCTACGAGTGGGACTACGCGAGGCAGCTCCTGCACATCCGGGCGGCGGAGGCGTTGGGCGGGGCGGAGGACCCCGAGCGCCTGGAGCGCGACCTCTACGACCGGCAGTACCTCATAAGCCGCCCGCTGTTGCAGGCGCTGGAGCACCGGGGACCTATGCCGCCGGTGCTGCTCATAGACGAGGTGGACCGCGCCGACGACGAGTTCGAGGCGTTCCTGCTGGAGATCCTCTCCGACTTCGCGGTCACCATCCCGGAGCTCGGCACCATCCGGGCCGAGCGCCCGCCGGTCGCGGTCCTGACCTCCAACCGCACGCGCGAGGTGCACGACGCGCTCAAGCGCCGCTGCCTCTACTACTACATC
>JBFLXF010000400.1:0-3276 GCA_040757515.1 Actinomycetota bacterium | reverse complement strand
AGCTTCAACTGCCCGGCGGCGAGCCAGCCGAGCATCTCGCGCAGGCTTGGACCGAGCAGCTCCTGGCGGCGGATCACCTGCGGCAGGTAGAAGCCAACGACCGCGTGGCAGCGCTTCATCAGATCCACCGGCGAGATCGTGCCGCGCTCTCCACTCGCCGCGCCGAAGACGACCATCCGACCGAAAGGAGCCAGGCACTGAAGGTTCTTGCGCACGAACTCGCCGCCGACCATCTCCAGGATCACGTCTGCCCCCCGCCCGCCGGTCACCTCGCGCACCCTCTCGGGCCAGTCGTCGTCGGTGTAGTTGATCAGAACGTCGGCTCCCAGAGAGCGCGCCAGCTCCAGCTTCTCGTCGCTGCTGGCAGTGGCGATCACAGTCCCGGCCCCGAGCAACTTCGCCATCTGCACCGCCAGGGTGCCGACTCCGCCCGCAGCGGCGTGCACGAGGATGCTCTCTCCCGGCTTCATCGCGCCCGAGGTCTTTATGACGTGGTAGGCGGTCAGCCCCTGCAGCGGTAGAGCGGCCGCCCCCTCGAAGTCTAGTCCCTCGGGAATGGGGATCAGGCCCCGCGCCTGCGCGACGGCGTACTCTGCGTAGCCACCGGTCCCGATCAGGGCGACCACCCGGTCGCCCTCCTTCACGTCTTCCACCCCCTCCCCAACCTCGGCCACGACACCCGCGACCTCCGATCCGGGCACGAACGGCAGCTCCTGCCTCACCACGTAGCTGTTGCGGCGGCGCATGGTATCCGCGTAGTTCACCCCGGCGGCGCGGACCTCGATCAGGACCTCCCCCGGCCCCGGCACAGGACGGTCCACCTCAACGTAGCGCATCACCTCCGGCTCGCCGAACTCCTCGACCAATATGGCCCTCATCTTTGCCATCTCACCCTCCTACGACGCCTCCCTTGCAATATAGCAAGGCGCGGCTCCCCAGCCGGATATCTCGTCCCAAATGGCGGCGAACGGATACTTCGCTATACTGACCCACGCAGGAAAGATGTAAGGTTTGGGGAAGGGGCACGAGAGTGTTGCATCTTGCCGTGGATATCGGGGGCACCTTCACGGACATCTGCGTCTTCGACGACGAGGGCGGAAGCACGCGGGTCGGCAAGGTTTCCTCTACGAAGGATCCCATAGACGCGGTTCTCGAGGGGATAGAAGAGGTAGGTGTCTCGCTCGCGAAGATAGGGCTCTTCTCGCACGGTACCACCGTCGCGACCAACGCGCTCATCCAGCGGAGCTTTCCGAGGGCGGCGATGGTAACGACGAAGGGATTTCGGGACATCATCGAGATCCGCCGCGGCACCAAGCAGCATCTCTGGGACGCCTACAACGACGTCTCCCCGCCCTACATCCGGAGGAGGGATCGATTCGAGGTCTCCGAGAGGATAGATTACGCGGGCAGGGAGCTCGAGCCTGTAGACGAGGAAGAAGTCAGGAAGGTGGCGGGACTGATCCGGCGCCGTGGCATCGAGACTGTCGCCGTCTGCTTGGTGAACTCTCACGCCAACCCCTCTCACGAAAGGAGGGTGCGCGAGATACTCGAGGCGGAACTCCCGGGCGTCTCCGTCTCCGCCTCCAGCGATGTGCTGCCGGAGATCTTTGAGCACGAACGCTTCTCGACGACGGTTGCGAACGCCGTCCTATCCCCGCTCGTCGGGAGCTACGCCAGGCGACTCGCCGACCGGATGCGGGATGGCGGCTACAGGGGAGACGTGCTGCTCCTGCACTCCGGCGGCGGCGTGATGACCGCCGACGCGGTAGAGCGGTTCGCCGGCAGGCTAGCCTCCTCGGGTCTTGCGGCGGGCGCCATCGCCTGCGGCCACCTCGCGAAGCTAGCCGGGCACGAGAACGCCGTGGGACTCGACATGGGCGGCACCAGCGCCGACATCTCCGTCATGGTGGATGGAGAGACACGCATCACCGGTGACTGGTTCGTCGAATACGGCTACCCGATCCGGTTCCCCAGCGTAGAGGTTTCGACCATCGGGGCGGGTGGCGGCTCGATAGCCTGGATCGACGCGGCTGGCAGCCTCAGAAATGGTCCGCAATCGGCGGGCTCGGACCCGGGTCCGGCCTGCTATGGACGTGGCGGAGAAGAGCCGACCAATACCGATGCGAACCTGCTTCTCGGCAGGCTCGGAGAAGAGCTCATCGGAGGAGCGATGACCCTCGATCGGAGAAGGGCCGAGGCGGCGGTCGCGAAGATCGGGGAGCCGCTAGGGCTCGACACTATCGAGGCGGCACGGGCGATCATCCGCGTGGCGAACGCCAACCTGGCCGACGCCATCCGGCTCGCCCTCATCCAGCGCGGCCACGACCCGAGGGACTTCGCGCTCGTCGCATTCGGCGGAGCAGGACCGTTGCACGGAGCCGAGTTGGCCCGCGAGCTCTCCATCCCGACCGTCTTGGTGCCACCGAACCCCGGCATCACTTCGGCGCTCGGGTGCCTGCTCGTGGACGTCCGCCACGATTTCTCGGAGATGCATCTCGCGCCTGCCGGGGAGACCGATCCTAAGGAGTTAGAGACCCGCTTCGCCGCCCTTGAAGACGAGGCCCGAGAGAGGCTGCGGGCCGAAGGCATAGAGGAGACAGAGATGAGGCTGCTACGGTCGGTAGACATGCGCTACCTCGGTCAGTGGCGCTCCCTGGAGATAGCGGTGGACGGCCCGGTGGAGTCCCTCGAAGGGCTCACCGAGAGGTTCCACGAGGAGCACGAACGCCAGCACACCTACAAGCGCGAGGACTCGCCGGTGGAGATCTACCAGCTCAAGGTCGCGGCCATCGGGAGGATACCGAAACCCGAGCTCCCATATGCGGAGCCGGAGGCGCACGAGCCGGAGCCCGCCGGACACAGAGATGCCGTCTTTGGAGAGGGAGAGACCGTCAAGACGGCCATATACAGCCGGGACGCACTCTCGCCGGGAGCCATGATCTCCGGTCCGGCGATCGTGGAGCAGCTCGACTCTACGGTCATCGTCCCGCCGGGAGACACGGCAGAGGTGGACGGCTACTCGAACATCATCGTGCGCGTGGGAGGTGCGAAGTGACCGAGAGACAGGCGCTCGACCCCGTCACCTTCGAGGTACTCAAAAACTCCTTCGTCACGGTCGTGGACGAGATGGCCGAGCAGATCTTGAGGACGTGCCACTCGTTCGTGATCTGGGCTCGGGACTTCTCCAACTGTCTCTGCGACGCCGAAGGCAACACCATCATGCAGGGCAGCCAGGACATCGCCGTCCACGTGGGCACCCTGCACTTCACGGCCAAG
>JBFLXF010000399.1:0-3276 GCA_040757515.1 Actinomycetota bacterium | reverse complement strand
AGCACCCGAGCTTCGAGCGGGAGGTGGAGATCGTGCGCTTGCGCGTCCCGGAGGCCGAGGAGGAGCTCGCCCGCCAGGTCGCCGCCGCCACCGAGAGGCTGCGCTCGATGGACCTCTACAAGCCTCCCGGCATCGCCGAGACCCTCGACTGGACGCAGGCGCTCGTGGCCCTCGGGGCGAAGGAGCTGGACGAGCGGCTCGTGCGGGCCACGCTCGGTTCGGTCCTGAAGTACCGGGAGGACCAGCAGCGGGTCTCCTCGGCGGGGCTCGCCGAGCTGCTCAGCGGCGTGGGCGGGGGCGGTCGCTGAGCCGGTGACCGGGACCGCGCGAGCCCCGGATATGTTGCGGGCGGCGGTCGCCTTCGGGCGGGTGCTCAGGGGGGCGGGGCTGCGCGTCGGGCCGGACCGGGTCGTAGGGTTCGCCCGGGCCCTTGAGGAGGTGGACGTAGGGAGACGCGACGACGTCTACTGGGCCGGCAGGATCACGCTGACCTCCCGACCCGAGGACATCGAGGTCTACGACCGCGCCTTCGCCCTGTTCTGGGAGAGCGGCGGGGACCCGAAGACGAAGCCCCGACCGAAGGTGCGCCTGACGGTGTCGCAGCCGGAGCAGTCCGTCCAGCCGCCGAAGAAGACGGTCGAGAGGAGTGAGAGCGGGGAGGAGGCCGTCACGCTCCGGTACAGCCCCGTGGAGCTGCTGCGGCGCAAGGACTTCGCCCACTACTCGCCGGAGGAGTTCGCCGAGCTGCAGCGCCTCCTGGCCGACCTGCGGCTCTCGGGGGCGCTCAAGAAGAGCCGCAGACTGGAGCCCGCCCCGCGCGGCAGGCACGATCCCCGGCGCACGCTGCGGGGCGCGATGCGCACCGGCGGCGAGGCCGTCAGGCACCGCTTCCGGCGCGCCCGCGTGCAGCCGCGCAAGGTGGTGCTCCTGTGCGACGTCTCCGGCTCGATGGCGCCGTACAGCCGGGCGCTGCTGAGGTTTTTGCACGCGGGCGTCATCGCGGGCGGCAGGCTCGAGGCATTCACCATCGGGACGCGGCTCACGCGCATAACCCGCGAGCTCTCCACCCGCGACCCCGACCGGGCGCTCCGGCAGGCGAGCGGCGCGATGAAGGATATCTCCGGCGGCACCCGGCTCGGGGACGCGATCAAGGAGTTCGTGGACCGCTGGGGCCAGCGCGGGATGGCCCGCGGGGCGGTCGTCGTCGTGCTCTCCGACGGGTGGGACAGGGGAGATGTCGGGGTGCTCGCGGAACAGATGAGAAGGATAAAGCGGCTGGCGTACCGCGTGATCTGGGTGAACCCCCTCAAGGCCGCCCCCGGCTACAAGCCGCTCGCTGCCGGGATGGCCGCCGCCCTGCCCTACGTGGACGTCTTCCTCTCCGGCCACAACTTCGAGAGCCTGGAGGAACTCGCCCGCGCGATAGCCGAGGCCGCCGAGCGCGACAGGTGATCTGAACCCGGTTCTCGTCCGGGGACGGGTGTGGTTTGTCTGCAGACCGGCCCAACGCGACCGTAGTCCCGTCGACGCCGCCGCGATGCTCTTCCCCGGCCTTGATCTTCTCTGGCGAGCACGTCGGCTTCCTGTATGGTCGCCCTCATAGTACGCTCTCGAGCCCAACCGGAAAGAGAGGCGTGGCGCAGAAGCCGTCTTCGAGACCCTCATCTGCGTTGTCCGTCGTCGAGTTCACGCTCTTTGAACGGGCCCTCCGTGACGGGACGGCCGTTTTATGGTCCTGTGGCGCACACGGCGTAGACCGTTACGTTCCAGTTGTCGCTTGTTGGCTCGTTCTCGTACACCTCCACCAGGACTCCCGTGGGGATGCCGTCCGTGTTGAGGGCGGGCAGCACGAAGTCCATGACAAGGTTGGATTGCGCGTTGGGGAAGTTGCCGGTCTTGCCGCCGGACATGTCGTAACCGCTACCGACGAGCACCTTACCCGTCGGACAATCTGCGTGCGCTTGCTTTGGCGACTCCGAGTTGTACGCAGAGGTCGTGGCGACCCTTTCGAGACCGTTCACTCCGATCTCGCTCGCGCTCCTGCCGTCTAGCCTGTCGGCGTTGAGGTTCATCACCCTCGCCCGCGAATTTACGGCCATCGGGCGCTGGCCGGGCTTCACCGCCAGCCTCAGAGCCGGTCCCGGTCCTTGCTTTGTGAGGGTGCTCACCCCGGCAGAGATATTGTTGTGGCCGAGGTGGAACAGACCCCGGTAGCCCGCGTGCGCGAAGGCCGTGGAGGCCACCCCGAATAGCACCGCCAGAATAACCGCGAGCCCTGTGAGGTACACCGCTCCCCTCCCTGCTCGCAGCGCACCAAAGAAAATGGCCTTCATCATCTTCCGTTCCTCGTCCTCATGGTGAAAAAGTTCCGCCGTCTTTCAACCCAGGCGGGCCGGATCTCCTCCACGGGTTTGCCGACTTCCTTTCAGGCGTTGAAGCCTCCGTCGAGGTGGCGACGTTCCTGTGGCCCATCCTCTGAAGAGTGTAGGCGGCGAACGCCCGTTTTGGGAGCGCGGTGGAGGATGGCACGCTCAGCAACTCGAGGTGCGGGACCCGCACCGGGTATGCTCCCGCTCTGGAGGCGCTCGTTGTCCCCGTGAACATCTTATGAGGATGGTCTTGCCTCCGGGGATCTCGTTTGCCACCTGCTCGGGGATAAGGTTCTCGACACGTACCTTTGCCCCGGCGATCATCCAGGCCGCACTTCTGGTTTCTGGCAAGGGTCTCCTCCTTACTCCTGCGGAGGGCTACGTATACGTATCTCTTCGAGGGCTTGGAGATCGTGTCCGGACACTCGTGCCCGAGACCGACCAGAGCGCCTCCATAAGCTCTGCTCCGGTGGCCGCGCGTGAGGGCGAGGAGTTAACCAGGCTGGCTGCCTTGCGTCTCTGCCAGTCTTCTCCCGCGATGATCCGGCTGTCCACCAACATCTTGGAGACGCCCGGCAGCCGGATGCAAGCGGTCACGGTCTCTACGCCGCCCGATCCGCGACGTTCTGCAACGGCTGCCTGGTGATATGACACCCTTTGCTCCTCCTGCGAGAGAGGAAAGGCGCTGTACGCCATATTTGTGGCTAAAGGGTAGTGTAGCCCGGTGTGGAGCCCGATTTATCGTCTAAACTGCGTATTCTTCCGGGTGACTCGCTGCTTCTTAGAGCAAGTTGCACGGTCACTGAACCGTGCGTCATCATGGGCGCATGAAAGCGTACTCCGAAGATCTGCGTAAGAAGGTTGTCGAGGCCGTGGAGCACGGGCGAATGGGCCAGAGCGAAGCCGC
>JBFLXF010000398.1:0-3296 GCA_040757515.1 Actinomycetota bacterium | reverse complement strand
CCCTTCCGCATGAGCGGGGTGCGGCCCCGCTTCGTGCCGGAGTTCCCGCGCCTCTCGGGCTTCCCGGAGCTGAACCTGCGCACCTACGTGAGCGCCGGGGGCAGGCCCGGCGTCTGGTTCTTCTCCCTCGACGCGGCGAGCCGCGTCGCCGTCCGGGTCGCCCGCGCCACCTTCAGGCTCCCGTACTTCGACGCGAGGATGTCCTGCGAGCGGTCGGGAGGATGGGTACGCTACCGCAGCGTCCGCACGCACCGCGGCGCGCCTCCGGCCCGCTTCGCCGCTCGCTACCGGCCCGCGGGCCAGCCCCCGGGGATGCCCGGCGACCTGGAACGCTTCCTCACCGAGCGCTACTGCCTCTACGCGGCCGATCGCCGGGGCGTCGTCCGGCGCGGCGAGGTGCACCACGAGATGTGGCCGCTGCGGCCCGCCGAGGCCGAGGTCGAGACGCTGGAGATGACCGCCCAGATCGGGGTGGAGCTGCCCGACGCGCGCCCGCTCCTGCACTTCTCCGAGCGCCTGGACGTGCTCGCCTGGCTTCCGAGGAGGATAGACGGATGAATCCCCGCGAAGAGATAAGAGACGCCCGCCTGCTGCTCGTCACCGACCCGCGTCCGGACCTCCCGTCCCGCGTCGAGGCCGCCGTGCGCGGCGGGGTGGATGTGGTCCAGCTCCGGGACAAGCGCGCCTCTAGGCAAGAGCTGCTCCCCCTGGCCGAAGAGCTGAAAGCCATCTGCGCCCGCGCGGGCGTGCTGTTTACCGTAAACGACGACGTGGAGCTCGCCCGGCTCTCCGGCGCCGACGGGGTCCACCTCGGCCAGGAGGACGAGAGCCTCGAGGGCGCGCGTCGAGTCCTCGGGGAGAGAGCCGTGATCGGGCGCTCCGCCGGCAGCGTCGAGGAGGCGCTCGCGGAGGTGCGCGCCGGCGCGGACTACCTCGGGGTCGGCTCCGTCTACCCGACCCCCACCAAGCCCGACGCAGACGTCGCCGGGCTCGCCCTCATCGAGTCCCTCGCCCGCAGGGATCTGCCCGTCCCCTGGTTCGCCATCGGCGGCGTCACCCTCGAGACCGCTCCGGAGGTCGCCGCCGCGGGCGCCCCCGGCTTCGCGGTGGTGCGCGCCATCCTAGACGCCGACGACCCCGAACGCGCCGCCCGGGAGCTTCGCTCCCTGCTGCCGTAGCCGCACCGGGGATATACTAGGCTTGTGAGGGGCGGAGGCGCACACCCGCCGGTCCTGTCGTGAAGGCCGACCTCGTCTCGGGCATCCTGCCGGTGCTCCCGGACGGACGCCTGCTTGTCCTGCTGCGCCCTACGGGGACCTGGGACCCGCCGGCGGGCCGCCTTGGACCCGGTGAGAACTTCGAGCGGGGAGCGGTGCGCGAGCTCTACGAGGAGACCGGCCTTCTCGTCGCTCCCCGGCGCATCCTCGCCACCTGGGTTGGGCAGACGCCGCAGGGCAGGCGCCTCGCCGCCGTGACCTATATCGGGCGCGCCCCCACGGAGAGGGTGCGCCTCTCCCACGAGCACCTCGACTACCGCTGGGTAACCCTGGAGGAGTGGCTCGCTCTGCCGAGTTGGTGGAGCGAGGAGAACCGTCGCCGCGTCGCGAGGGCGTTGCAGATGCTCCCCGCAGAGCCGGGCCCCGAGCCCCCGCCGCCCGAACCGCAGGTCGGCGACGGCGTGCTCAGCGCCAACCTGGGCGCCGGAACCGTGCTCGTGGATCTCGACTGTCCGGAGCCGCGGGCGCTGCTTCTGCGGCGACGCAAGCCGCCCGTCGGGCTCTGGGAGAACCCCGGCGGGATGCTGGAGGAGGGCGAGGACTTCCTGGCCTGCGCCCGGCGCGAGACCCTGGAGGAGACCGGCGTCGAGGCGGAGCCGGAGCTGGCCTGGTGGGCGCGCGTCGAACCCTGGCGAGGCCCCGGCGACACTGAGATGTACGCGGGCGTCGGCTTTCTGGCGCGCCATCCGGGCGGCGAGGTCGTCACGGAGGGCGCCGCCCACGACGCCAGCCTCTGGGCGACCGAGGCCGAGTGGCGCTCGCTGCCCACCTGGTACGCCGAAGGCGAGCTAGACGCTCTCTGGGAGACCGTGCGCGCGATGCGCCCGTGAACGAGTTCGAGATCATACGCCGCGTCTCCGGGATGCTCCCTCCAGCGCCGCCGGAGGTCTCCGTCCCCGTGGGTGACGACTGCGCCGTGGTGCGCTTCGGAGAGACGGAGTGGGCGCTCGCCGCGGACATGCTCGTCGGCGGGCACCACTTCCGGGGCTGGGCCGCCCCTGAGGACGTCGGCTACAAGGCCGTAGCCGTCAACGTCTCGGACGTCGCCGCTATGGGCGGCACGCCGCGCTTCGTTCTCACCTCCGGAGGCGCTCCGGACCCGGAGACGACGCTGCGGTGCTTCCGCGGCGTCGCGGAGGCGTGCCGGGAGTTCGGGGTCTACCCCCTCGGCGGCGACACCACCGGCGCGGGAGTCCTCACGCTCGACGTGGCCATCTTGGGCGAGCTGTCCTATCCGCCCGTCCTGCGCTCGGGGGCCCGGCCCGGGGATCTGCTGGCGGTAACCGGGGAGCTCGGCGCCTCGGCGGCTGGCTTTCTGGCGTTGGAGCGGGGGGACGGGTGGGCGGAGCGCCTTATCCTCAGGCACCTCCGCCCCTCGCCGCGGGTGGAGGCGGGTGCCCTCGCCGCACGCCTCGGGGCTCACGCGATGATAGACCTCTCCGACGGGCTCGCCTCCGATGTGCGCCACGTCTGCGAGCGGAGCGGGGTCGGCTGTCGCATAGACCTCGCGGCGCTGCCCGTCCCTGAGGACGCCCGGCGCTACGTCGAGGCCCTCGGCCGCGACCCGGAGGTTCTGGCGGCGACGGCGGGCGAGGACTACGAGCTCCTCATCGCCGCCCCGCGGGAGGTCGTGGCGGGGATCTGTGCAGCATCGAGCGCGCCGCTGACCGTCGTCGGCAAGGTTACGGAGGGCGAGGTGGTCTTTCATCGCGGCGGGAGGGAGGTCGAGGGGCTCTCCGGCTGGGACCACTTCGGGGCGCGCAGCCGCTCGTGAGATAGAATCCACCATGCTTTGTCGCGAGGGGAGACAGAGGGCTGTCGGCGTCTCCGGGGCATGCCCCTGAGACGAAGGGACGCCGTGTATCTGCTCGGCCTGCTGGCGCCCCTGACCCTGTACAACCTGGTGCTGAAGGCGATCGACGTCTTCAAGGGGCCCGGCGGGCGGCGCGGGCTTCTCCGGGGTCTCGCCTTGATGAGGTCGGATCTCCTCTTCAACCTGGGTTACGCCTCGCTCTGGGC
>JBFLXF010000397.1:0-3301 GCA_040757515.1 Actinomycetota bacterium | reverse complement strand
GGATGCACCGCGAGACCGGGCTCTCGTTCGCGCGGGCGACGTTCTTCAACCTGGACGAGTACCTGGGGCTGCCGCCGGACCACCCGGCGAGCTACCGCGTCTACATGGAGCAGAACTTCTACTCGCTCGTGGACGCCGATCCCTCCCGCGTCCACGTCCCGGACGGCTCCGCCCCCGACCCCAAGGCCGAGTGCGAGCGCTACGAGGCCGCCATAAGGGAGGCCGGCGGCGCCGACCTGTGCGTGCTCGGCATCGGGCGCAACGGCCACATCGGGTTCAACGAACCCGGCGCCCCGTTCTCCTCGCGCACCCGCGTCGTCCGGCTCGCCGAGTCCACCCGCAAGGTCAACGCGGCGGACTTCGAGGGCAACCGCGCGCCGGAGCGCGCGATCTCGGTCGGTATGGCCACCATCTTCGACTCCAGCAAGATACTCCTGCTCGCCTCCGGCGCCAACAAGGCCCGCGCAGTCGCCGCCGCCGTCGAAGGCGAACCCTCTGAAGCCGTCCCCGCCTCGATGCTGCTCCGCCACCCTGACACCACCTTCCTCCTCGACGAAGAGGCCGCCTCCGCCCTCGACGGTGCCGTAGCCTGAGCCAACTCCAAAAACTCTTGACACACCCTTTTACGTTCATATATGCTGATGTAAAGACATATTTACGTCTTGACTGAATGGGGTGAGGGATGTCGGATGCGTTGGCTGGGGTAAGGCTTGACCACACCAGTCCGGTGCCGCTCTATCACCAGGCGGCGCGGGTTCTTGAGGAGGCGATCCGGGATGGCCGGTTGCCGCGGGGGGGAAAGCTGGAGAGCGAGTTGGATCTGGCCGAGAGGTTGGGGATCAGCCGTCCTACGATGCGCGCCGCCATCAAGCAGCTCGTGGACAAAGGGTTGCTGATCAGGCGCCGCGGCATCGGCACGATAGTCGCGCCGACGCCGGTGAGACGGGCGGTCGCGCTCACCAGCCTCTACGACGATCTCAAGGAGTCGGGCCGGGAGCCCAGGACGCGCGTACTCGGCTTCGAGGAGACGCTGTGCCCGCCGGAGGTCGCCGAGCAGCTCGGGGTCGGGGCGGGTGCTCAGGTGCTGAGCTTCGACCGGCTGCGTCTCGCCGACGCCGACCCGATAGCCCTCATGCACAACGTCGTGCCGGTGGGGTTGCTGGAGATAAGGAGAGAAGATCTGGAGCGCACCGGGCTCTATGACCTGTTTCGCGGGAGCGGCATCACGCCGCACGTCGCCACCCAGCGGGTTGGGGCGCGGAAGGCCGGAGCCAGGGAGGCCGAGCTGCTGGAGATAGAGCCCGGTGACCCCGTGCTCACGATGACCCGGGTGGCGTACGACACCGGCGGGCGCCCCATAGAGTACGGCTCGCACAGCTACCCGGCGGAGTCGTACTGGCTCGAGATGATGCTCGTGGAGTTGTAAAGGCATTCGCGCGCCCTGGCGAGGGAAAGGGGAAGTATGAGGGGTGAGATCGGGATAGCGGTCATCGGGCTGGGGTGGATGGGCCAGGTGCACAGCCGCGGCTACAGGCGTCTCTTCGACCACTACCCGGAGTGCCCGCTAAGGCCGCGGCTCGTGGTGGCGGCGGACTCCGTCGAGGAGAGGGCCCGGCGGACCGCGGAACTGCTCGGGTTCGAGGGATGGACCACCGACTGGCGGGAGGCCGTCGAGCACCCGGAGGTCGAGGCCGTCAGCATCGCCGCGCCCAACTTTCTGCACCGGGAGATAGCCGTCGCGGCGGCGCGGGCTGGCAAGCACATCTGGCTGGAGAAACCGTGCGGGCGGGTGCCGGCCGAGACGTATGAGATCTGGCGTGCCGTCGAAGAGGCCGGGGTGAAGACCATGATCGGGCTCATGTACCGCCACGTGCCGGTGGTGGAGTACGCGAAGGGTCTGATCTCTTCGGGGGCGCTCGGGGAGATCACGCACTACAGGGGCTACTTTCTGGCCGACTACGCCGCCGACCCTCATGGCGCCCTCACCTGGCGCTACAAGCTAAACGGCGCGGGCCTCGGGGTCCTCGGGGACATCATGCCCCACACGGTGGACATGGCCCAGAATCTGCTCGGCCCCATCGAGAGCGTCTCGGCGCAGAAGGAGATCTTTATCAAGGAGCGCCCCGAGGTGCCGGAGGGCATGGGCACGGGTCACTTCGTCGTCGAGGGCGGCGAGATGGGCGCCGTCGAGAACGAGGACTACGCGAGCTGCCTGGTGCGCTTCGAGAACGGCGCGCGCGGGACGCTGGAGAACAGCCGCACTTGCGTCGGGCCACACGTCAGAAACGCCTTCGAGGTCAACGGCACCGACGGCGCCCTCTCCTGGGACTTCCAGCGCCTCAACGAGCTCCAGCTCTACCGCTTCGACGAGACCGGCGAGAGGGGCTACCGCACCGTCTACGCCTCGCCCAAGATGGGCGACTTCGAGCGGTTCCAGCCGGGGGCCGGCATCTCGATGGGCTACGACGACCTCAAGGTCACCGAGGCGCACAGGTTCCTCACCTCCATCGCCGAGGATTGCCAGAGGGAGCCGGGGATGCGCGAGATCGTCTCGGCGATGCGCGTCGTCGAGGCGATGGACCGCTCCTGCGAGTCGGGAGGGTGGGAGAAGGTGGCGCAGACCGTGCCCTCCGAGCGGGGAGCCGGGGCATGAGCGGGGAGCGGAACCTGGACCTCATCTGCATCGGGCGCACCTGCGTCGACCTCTACGCCGAGCAGGAGGGAGCGAAGCTGGAGGACGTGCAGTCCTTCCGCAAGTACGTCGGCGGGAGTGCCACCAACATCGCGCTCAACACGGCGCGGCTCGGGGTGAGGAGCGCCATGATCACCCGCGTCGGCGAGGAGCAGATGGGCCACTACGTGCGCCGGACCCTTGAGCACAACGGCGTGGACACGAGCCACGTCCGCTTCGACCCGGAGCGCCTCACGCCCTACGTCCTCCTCGCAGTCCGGGCGATAGAGGACTTCCCGAGGATCTTCGCCTACGGCGACGCCGCCGACCTGGCTCTCGACGAGGACGACGTGGACCCGGAGTTCGTCGCCTCCTCGAAGGCGCTGCTCGTCACCGGCACACCCCTCTCGCGGCCCGGGCCCCGGGCGGCTTCCGTGAAGGCGATACGGGCGGCGAAGGAGGCCGGGACGAGCGTCGTCTTCGACCTGGACTACCGGCCCGTCTTCTGGGGCGTGGCCTCGCATGGTCGGGGCGGCGAGATGTTCGTCGAGAGCGCGGAGGTCACGGAGAGCTACCGGGCCGTGCTGCCCGAGTGCGACCTCGTCGTCGGGACCGAGGAGGAGGTCCGGA
>JBFLXF010000396.1:0-3303 GCA_040757515.1 Actinomycetota bacterium | reverse complement strand
CGCCCTCACTTAGCGGCAGGTCCGGCTCCAGTTCCAGCAGCGCCTCCTCGAAGAGGCGGGTCGCCGCCGCGACCTTCGCCACCCGCTCGTCTCCGGGCAGGAGCTTCTCGTAGTCGTCGCGGATGGTGAGGATGCAGCTCGGCTCGAGGCCCACGAGCGGCACGCCGCGCTCGGCGAGCGGGTAGAGTGCCTCCACGTTGCGCCGCGCATTCTCCCGGGCGTCGTCCACGAGCCCCTCAGAGAGCATCGGCCTCCCGCAGCAGGCCACCCCCGGCAGCAGCACCCTGGCACCCGCGGCGGCGAAGAGCCTGACCGCCCCTTCCCCGATCTCGGGCCGCTGGTACTCGTTCCAGGTGTCGTTGAAGAGGGCGACCTCTCCGGGCCCGGTCCCCTGGGGCAGATCGGGGAAGCGCTTGGAGAAGGGCGTCTCCGTCACCCCGGGCAGCGAGCGGCGCGGATCTATACCGAGAAGGGAGGCGAAGCGGCGGGCGAGGGCTGTCTTGGTGAGGGCGTTGTAGGGACCAGGCAGGCGCGAGGCGAGGGCGAGCTGGCGCCGGATGTGCCCGGCGGCCCGCTGGCGCACGGAGAAGCCGTGGCGTTTGCCCATCTGATAGAGAACCTCGGTCTTCATCGAGGCGACGTCCACCTGCGAGGGGCACTCGCTCTTGCACGCCTTGCACCCGACGCAGAGGTCCATCACCTCCCTCATGCTCTCGCCGGTGAGCTCCCCGGGCGGGAGGGTCCCGTCGAGCACGGAGCGCAGCAGGTTCGCCCGGGCGCGGGTGGTGTCGTGCTCGTCGAAGGTGACCATGTAGGAAGGGCACATCGTCCCCGTGCTCTTCTTGCGGCAGAAGCCCGAGCCGTTGCACAGCTCGACGGCCCTGACGAAGCCGCCCTGGGAGGAGAAGTCCAGGCCCGTCTTCAGGGGCATGCGCCTGTGGCCGGGGCCGCTGCGCAGCCGCTCGTCCATGGGCGAGGGGCGCACGATCACGCCGGGGTTCAGGACGCCCTCCGGGTCGAAGAGGCGCTTCACCTCGGCGAAGGCGGCCACGATCTCCGGCCCGTACATCCTCGTCAGGAACTCCGAGCGGGCGAGCCCGTCGCCGTGCTCCCCGGAGATGGAGCCGCCGCAGTCCACCACGAGGTCCGCGACCTGCTCGGCGATCCGGCGCATCCGCGCGACGCCCTCGGGGTCGGCGGTGTTCAGGGCGGGCCTGACGTGCAGGCAGCCGACGCTCGCGTGCCCGTAGAAGCACGCCCACGTCCCGTTCCTCTCGACGATCTCCTCGAAGCGGACGACGAACTCCTCCAGCCTCTCGGGAGGCACGGCGGCGTCCTCGACGAAGGCGACCGGCTTCTCGTCCTCGGTCGTTCCCAACAACAGCGGCAGGATGGACTTCCTGAGCTTCACCGTCTGCGCCTGGTCTGCCTCCCCCCTGAGCGGCACGACCGCGCTCGCCCCCACCCTCGCGGCCAGGTCGTCGAGGGAGGCGAACCGCTCGTCGAGCTCCCCTTCGGTCCCGCTCCACTCCACGAGCAGGAGCGCCTTCGGGTCGCCCCGGACGAAGCGCGTCGCGTCGCGGTAGGCCGGCGTCGCCCTCGCGCGGCCTATCGCCACGTCGTCGAGAAGCTCGACGGCGGAGGGATCCGTCCGCAGCAGGTCCACGGTCGCGCGGGAGGCGTCGGCCAGGGTGTCGAACTGGAAGGAGGCCATCTGCCTTGCGGGCGGCAGCTCGCGCAGGAGCAGCTCGGCGCGGGTGACGAGGGCCAAGGTGCCCTCCGAGCCGCAGACGAGGCGCGTGAGGTCCACGACCTCGCGGTCCACGAGCGCGTCGAGGCCGTAGCCGGAGACGCGCCGGATCATGCGCGGGAAGCGGCGCCTGATCTCGCGCCCGTAGCGCTCGCCTATCTCGAGCGCTCCCCGCAGTAGCCGCGCCTCGGCCCCGTCGCCGCGCGCCCTCCTCTCGGCCTCCGCCCGCGCGAGCGGCCTGAGCTTGACCACCTCGCCGCTGGCGAGCAGGCAGCGCAGGCCGAGCACCTGGTCGGCGGTGGTCCCGTAGACGACAGAGCGCATCCCGGCGGAGTTGTTCCCGATCATGCCGCCCAAAGTGGCGACGTCGGAGGTCGAGGTGTCCGCGCCGAAGACGAGCCCGTGAGGCTTGACCAGCGCGTTGAGCTCGCCCTGCACGACCCCGGGCTCGACGGTGCAGCGGCGCCCCTCGAGGTCGAGGTCCACGATCCCGGCCATCTCCGAGACGTCGAGGGCGAGGCCCGGCGCGGTCGCCTGCCCGGCGAGGGAGGTGCCGGTGCCGCGCGGGGTGATCGAGAGCCCGAGCTCCCTCGCCGCCTCGAGGGCGAGCCTCACGTCCTCCTCGGAGCGGGCGACGACGACGCCGACGGGGCGGCGCTGGTAGATCGAGGCGTCCGTGGACCACAGCGCGCGCGAGGCCTCGTCGGTGCGCAGGTAGCCGTCCAGCTTTCCTTCGAGCCTGGAGCGCAGTAGGTTCGCGCCCCGCTCTCTCCTCTCCCCGGCCATGCGCAGAGTATATCTCCGCGGGCCCCGGGTCGCTCGCGGGCGGGGTTCGCCGCCACGGGGTATCCTCCGGCCGTGGAGACTCGGCTGACGGAACGGGGCCTGCTGCGGGTCGTGCTGATCGCGTTCGTGCTGCTTCTTGCCTACCGTTTCCTGGCGGTCGTCACGGCGACGGTGCTGCTGCTCGCCACGGGGCTGCTACTGGCCGTTGCGCTCTCGCAGCTTCTCGGGCGAGATACTGGGCGGCCTGATCGTGGTGCTCTTCGTCCCCCTCTACCTGACCGCGATGCCCGGTGGTGGACTGGGTCGTGAGGTATCCTCACCGTTATCGGCTGGATGAGGGGGAGGCCCTTCTCGATGGTAGTCGCCGGGTGCTCGTGGACGAGCTCTGGTTCCGGCGCCTCGAGTCCGACGATTCCGGGGCCGGGCTGAGCGCAGGCCGTTTGCGGCTGCCGGGCGAGGTCTTTACCATGCCCCTGCGGGAGAGCTAGGGAGAGGTGGATCCCCTTGGAGAAGGTCATCATCAGCGCGGCGATCACGGGCGGCATGACGGTGCCGGGGCAGAGCCCGGCGATACCGATTACCCCTGAGGAGATCGTCGAGTCTGCGGTCGGGGCGCGCGAGGCGGGCGCGGCCATCGTCCACATCCACGTCCGCGATCCGGAGACGGGCAGACCCAGCTCCAGACTCGATCTCTTCCGCGAGGTCGCCGCCGGGATAAAGGAACGGTGCGACGTGATCGTGCAGCCCACCACCGGCGGCGGGCAGGG
>JBFLXF010000395.1:0-3304 GCA_040757515.1 Actinomycetota bacterium | reverse complement strand
GTCGAGAGGTAGGAGCCGAGCTGCGCGCCGGGCAAATCCCCGAAGCGGGTGGCGAAGAACGCGGCCACGAACAAGAGCGCCGAAGCCGCGAGGAGCGGCGGAGGGGCGAGGCGCGAGGGTTCCTCTCTCACGGGGGTAATCGTATCGCGGCGGGCCGGGGGGACGCTGGTATATTGGTGGCGTGCTCCTCCGCCTCCTGTACATCTCGCGGCCCGTGCTCTGGATCAACACCATAGGCACCGGCGTGGTCGGGATGTGGCTCTCAGGGGCGCTGTGGCGGTGGGAGTTCCTGCCGGTATTGCTCTGGCTCACGCTGCCGTTCAACCTCTTGATCTACGGCGTAAACGACGTCTTCGACCGGGAGACCGACGCGAAGAATCCCCGCAAGGGTTCGCTGGAAGGGGCCAAAATCTCCGAGGCGGAGATACGCCCCATCGTCCTGACCGTCCTCGCCACGAACCTCCCCTTCCTCCTCTACGCCGTACTCGCCCTCCCCCCCGCCGCGACGGCCTGGATGCTCCTCTACGCCCTCCTCTTTGTCTGCTACTCCGCCCCGCCCGCCCGCTTCAAGGCCCGCCCCTACCTGGACTCTCTGAGCAACGCCGCCTACGCTTTCCCGCTCGTCTTCGTGCCCCTGTCCTTCGGCGAATCCCCGGTCTGGCCCGCCGCGCTCGGGCTCATGGTCTGGAGCGCGGCCAAGCACACCTTCGACGCCGTGCAAGACATCGCCGAGGATCGCGCCGCCGGCATCCGGACGACAGCGGTGCATCTAGGGGCGCAGGGCACCGTCTGGTGGAGCGGAGCGCTGTGGACGCTCGCCACGCTGCTCTTCGCGCTCGTGAACGCGCCGGTGGCGCTGGTCAACGCCGGAATCGCGGGCCTTCTCCTCTACGCTCTCCACCGGGACCCGTCGCCGGAGACCGGACACCGGCTCTACCCGCTCTCCATCGCCTTCCCCTACCTCGCAGGGACGGTCGCCGGGGTGCAGCTCGTAGCGGCGCTCTCTTTGGGGCTGTACCCGTGAGACGGGTCGTGATCGCGGGCGGCGGGCTCGGGGGGCTCGCCGCGGCCGCGCTCCTGGCGCGCGCCGGACATCGCGTAACGCTGCTGGAAGCGAGCGAGCGAACCGGCGGCAAGAGCCGGCGCATGGAGGTCGGAGGACGGCGGATAGACACCGGCCCGGCCCTCGTGACCTTCCCCGGCGTCTGGGAGGAGCTGCTGCGCCGCTACGACACGCTCGGTGAGGGCGAGCCCGCGCAGAGGGTCGCGGGCGTGAGGCTGCGGCGGCTGCCGGAGGTCGGACGCTACCACTTCCGGGGCGAGACGGTCTCGCTGCCGGTGCCGGAGGGGCACCCGTGGCGCGGGCCGTGGGAGCGGTTCGCCCGGATGCATGGCGGTCTGGGACCGGACATCACCCGCTTGCTGACGATCGAACCCTACGATCCCTCGCTGGCTCTGGCGCTCCTTCGGCTGCTGCGGCTCTACGGCGCGAGGCCGACGACGAGGAGCTACCTGGACTCCCTGGGATGGCTGCCGGAGGGGCTGCGCGAGATACTGGCGATCCACACCCTCAACGCCGGGGTGAGCCCCTGGCGCACCCCGGCGTTGTACGCGAGTATCCCGGCGATCGCCGCCACCGACGGCGTCTGGGTCCCGGAGGGCGGGGTGTACGAGCTGGTCCTGGCGCTGGAGAGGCTCGCCCGCGAGGCGGGCGCGGAGATCCTGACCGGCTCGCCGGTCACGAGGATCGAGCCGGGCCGCGTGCTGGCACGAAGCGGGGAACACCGCGCGGACGCGGTGGTGAGCGCCCTCGATGAGTGGCGGCTGCGAAAGCTGCTGGAGCCGGACGGACGCCCGCCGGGACGGCTCTCCTGCTCGGGGGTGGTGATCTACGCCGCGCTGCGGGGAGAGCCCCCGGGGCTCGCCGCCCACAGCGTCGTGCTCCCTTCCGAGCCGGGGGCGCTGTATGCGAGCCTAGAGGCGGGCGAGGAACCCGCCGAGGCGATGGCCTTCGTGGACTACTATCCGCCCGGCGAGCCCTACCCGAATACGGGCAGCGTGCTCGCCCTCGGTCTCACCGCCCCGGCGAACGGCGGGGAGTACGGCCCGGACGACCCCTTCGTCCGGCGAGAGATAGAGCGCGTCTCGCTGGCCATGGGACTGCCGGAGCCGCTATCTGCGTACTTCCGGGAACACGTGGTGCTGCACCCACGGTACTTCGGGGTCTGGGGGAGTCCCGGCGGCGCCCTGTACGGCAGGGCACGGCCGTTCTGGATGACGGGCCCGCTGCACCGGCCCCGGTACTCGGAGAGGAGGCGGCCCTGGCTGTGGCGGGTAGGAGCATCCGTGCATCCCGGCGGCGGGATACCGGCGGTCCTGGGGGGAGCCATGATCTCCACGAGCAGGCTGCTGCGGCATCTGCGTAAATAGGGGCACGGAACGGCGGAAGAAGGGTAGCGTGGAGATGGAACCCGGAGAGCTGCGCGATCTGTTCGAGATACCGAGGGAGGTAGCCTACCTCAACTGCGCCTACATGTCCCCCCAACCCCGAAGCGTCAGGGAGATCGGGGAGCGGGCGGTGAGGCGAAAGTCCAGGCCGTGGGAGATCACGGCGGAGGACTTCTTCGAGGACGCGGAGAAGTCCCGCGCGCTCTTCGCCCGTCTCGTCGGCGGCGACCCCGACGGCGTCGCCGTCATCCCCTCGGTGAGCTACGGGATAGCCGTCGCCGCCGCGAACCTGCCGGTGCGCGAGGGAGAGGGCATTCTCGTGCTCGAAGAGCAGTTCCCCTCGAACGTCTACGCCTGGCGCGAGCTGGCGAAGAGGAGCGGCGCCCGTCTCGTGACCGTCCCGCGGCCGGAGGACCACGACTGGAGCGGCGCGGTGATGAGCCGCATCGAGGAGAGCACGGCGGTCGTCGCGGTTCCGAACTGCCACTGGACGGACGGGACGCTGCTGGACCTGGCGCGCATCGGAGAGCGGGCACGCGAGGCGGGCGCGGCGCTGGTGGTCGACGGCATCCAGTCGCTCGGGGCACACCCCTTCGACGCAGCGGAGGTGCGCCCGGATTTCCTCGTCGCCTCGGCGTACAAGTGGCTGCTCGGACCGTACGGGGTGGGGTTCATGTACGCGAGCGAGAGATGGCGTGAGGGAGAGCCGCTGGAGCACAACTGGATCAACCGCTCGGGCAGCGAGGACTTCTCCCGGCTCGTGGACTACGCGGAAGCCTTTCAGCCCGGCGCCCGGCGCTACGACGTCGGCGAGAGGAGCAACTTCGTCCTACTGCCGATGGTCAACGAGGCGCTG
>JBFLXF010000394.1:0-3306 GCA_040757515.1 Actinomycetota bacterium | reverse complement strand
CGGGGACTCCGATGGAAGAGGTGGACCGCAGGCGTCGGGAGCTGATGAAGAGATACCACCCCGACCGCTTCGCCGATGCGGACAAGCGCGCCCGCGCCGAGCGGGTGACCGCGGAGATCAACGCCGCCCACGAGCGCATCGAGCGACACGTCGCCCGGAGGAAGTAGCCGCTCCTCCGGTAGACTCCCTCTGAGCCAGGAGAGGAGGATAGGGGTGCGCTACGGATTTATCATCCCAAAGGGGGACCCTCTAACCGTCGCTGATCTCGCTTGGAAAGCCGAAGCGGCGGGCTGGGACGGTGTCTTCTACTGGGACGGCATCTGCGTCGGGGACATTGAGACCTACGATCCGTGGGTCGTCATGGCGGGGGTGGCGATGCAGACAGAGAGGGTGCGTCTCGGCGCGATCGTCACCCCACCCGCTCGCCGCCCGTCGGCTAGCTCACCAGCTCGCCGCGCACGATCAGGCGCTTCTCAAAGGACGGTATGGGGGTGCAGGTCTGCAGCGAGATGGTCGTCTTTCCGGGGACGGGATGGGTCACCCAGTAGTCTGCGGGCAGGACGGTCAGGCGGTCGTAGACGCGAAAGACGTAACTTTCCCCGGCGCCGTCCCGGATCACGACCCTATCCCCCGGGCTCAACCCGTCGAGTCTGTAGAAGACGTAGGGCACACGGGTGCGGTCGAAGCCGAGCCGGTGGCCGACGATAAAGGTATTTGAGCCCTCCAGCCAGGGCACGCCGCTCCCGGCCAGGTGGATGATGCCCTCCTGGTCGAGCCGGGCCTGGGTCGAGCCCGTCGGGACCGCCACGTCTCTTATGCCAAGGCGGGGTATCGTGATCGTCATGGCGGCGCCCTTTGCGCCGGAGACGTAGGAGGGAGGGACCTCTGGCGGCGCCTGCGTGCCGGGAGAGGCTTCTCCCAGAAGCGTGGCGGTCTGCTCGACGCCTGTGACGCGTAGCTTCGCCGAGGCGGACTGCGTCTCCGGAAAGATCGGGAGCGCCGCCGCGATGAACAGGACGATGAGGCCCGCAAGCCACGCTTTCAGGTCACCCGGCATCCTTCCGGCAGTATAACAGCGGGTCCGGATCTCCCGTTAGAATAGGAACATGAAGATAGACGCCCTGGTCGAACAGTTCTCCGCGCATCTCGCCGACGACCCCGACACCAGCCCCCGTACCGCCGCCTTCTACGAGTCCGACCTGCGCGAGTTCGCCCGCTTCCTCGCCGAGCGGGGCGCCACCGAGATAGAGGAGGTGGGCGTTGGGCACGTGATGGACTTCCGAAACCACCTGCTCGAAGGCAAGAGAAAGCGCTTCACGGTCTACCGCAAGGACGCCGCCGTCAGGCGCTTTCTGGACTGGGTGAGGACCAGCAGCGACGCCGACTACGACTTCGATCCGATAGAGCCGGTACACCAGCCGTTAGACCAGAGGATCATCTTTCTCGAAGACGAGGAGGCAGATCAGCTCCTCTCTTTCCCCGTCAATACCCGCGACGACGCCCGCGACGCTGCCGTCATCCGGCTCATGCTGGACACCGGGGTAACGGTCGGCGAGATTCGGGGCCTCCTCAAGAGCGACGCGGACCTCGACGCCGCGCAGATTCACCTCGGCGGTCCGGGCTCGCATCTGGCCCCGCGCGTCCGCCGACTCTCTGCGGAGACCGTGGAGGCCTTGCGGGGCTATCTGCAGATGCGCGACGACGAGACGCCGGAGCTGATCGTGGGCCGCGCCGCGAGGCCGGTGGCTACCTCCAAGGCTATCCAGAACGCCATCTGGAAGCGTTGCGAGCAGGTCGGGATGTGGCGCGTCTCCCCGATGGTGCTGCGTCACACCTTCGCCATCCGGCTGCTGCGGCGCGGCGCGACCCTTAACGAGCTGAAGGAGGCGATGGGGGTGCGCGATACCTCCAACATCGGGGTCTACAGGAAGTTCGTGTAACTCCGCTACTCCTCGGAGACTCTTCTCGACGTCACGACCGATTCGAGCAGCCTCCGGTTGGGGATGTGGTGTAGCAGGCCGTCCTCGGAGCGCAGGGTGACGGAGGCGTAGCCGATGCGCTCGACGGTCCCCTCTATGCCGTCCACCGAGACGAGGTCGCCCTCCCGCAGGGTCTCCCGGGCGTAGCGCCCGGCGGCGATGCTGCCCGAGAGGGGGGCGAGCCCCAGCCCGAGGGCGAGGGCGGCGACGAGGCCCGCCGTGCCCAGCATCACGACGGCCAGCACGACGAGGAGCGAGACCTCCACGCCCATCTGGGCGGCCGCCAGGAGCGCTGCGACCGTGAGCACCGCGGCGAAGACGGCGCGTCCGAACAGAACGCCGCCCGCGATCCTGGCGCTCTCGGCCTCGCGCACCGTTAGCTCCGAGAGCCACCCGGCGGCGACGAGCCCGGCGGCCAGGATCAGGACGGCTACGAGTGCCTTGCCCGCGAGCACCACGAGCATGTCCATGTTCTCCTGCAGGGAGGAGAGGCCGAGGATGCTTAAAGAGGTCCCCGCCCCGGCGAGCAGCAGGCTCCAGAAGACCACATAACCGAAAATGGCCGAGGGAGAGGCGCCTATGCCGATGCGTTCCAGCGAAGAGGTTGTCCCGGTCCGCTCGAACAGCTCGTCTAGACCGATCCGCTCCACAAACCGGGCCGCGAGGCGCTGCAACAAAAGTGCCACGAGTACGGAGATAGCGAGGACCACCGCAGCGCCGACCAGCCGCGGGGCGAAGTCCGTGAGCGCCACCCTCATCGCCTCCAAAGCCTCTCCCACCAGAGTCCTCCTTGTGGTTCGGTTTTTGTCTACAATCGGTCGGCCGGGCGCAGGCCGAGGTAGAACGTCAGCGCCCCGAGGTAGTCTGCGGCCAGGCCGCGCAGGAGGTGCTCAGCCTGCCGTACGAAGGCGGAGACGTAGGCCCTCCTTACGACGTAGTCTACGATCTCTTCCTCGGGCACCTCGACGGTCTCCTCGCTGAGAGCCGAGAGCAACGCCAGCATCCGGGCGTAGGACTCGGCGACCCTGCGATACTCTTCGCTCTCGGCGAGAAGACGTTCGACTTCGCGCTCCTCTTCGCCTGCAAGCTCGCCTGCTGCGTAGGCCCCGATCAGCTCCAGCACCTCTCGTCGCGGCCTCATCGTCTGGCTCCTTCGCCGCGATCCCTCTCGACCATGGCCACCAGGAGGCCCGCACGTCCTCGCGAGGCCCAGCCCTTGGCCGTCCCCTCGGGGACCTCGAGGATCTCCGCGATCTCTGCGTAGCTCAGGCCTTCGAGATGTCTGAGAACTACGGCGGCCCGGTGTTCGACGCGGATGTCGTCCAAG
>JBFLXF010000393.1:0-3319 GCA_040757515.1 Actinomycetota bacterium | reverse complement strand
AGTTGGAGACCAGCGCGGTCGCGCGCGACATCGCCCGCAGGGTCGCCCGGCACCTGAGGTCGGGCGACGTGATCAACCTCGGCATCGGCATCCCTACGCTGGTTGCCGACCACGTACCCGAAGGTGTCAGGGTCTTCCTGCACACGGAGAACGGCATGGTCGGCGCCGGTCCCACCCCTGAGCCCGGGAGGGTGGACCCCGAGCTCATAAACGCCGGCAAGCTGCCGATCACGGAGGACGTGGGCGCCGCCTACTTCTCCAGCTCCGAGTCCTTCGCCATGATCCGGGGCGGTCACGTCTCCGTCGCCGTCCTGGGCGTCCTGCAGGTGGACCGCCTGGGTCGCATCGCCAACTGGGCGATCCCAGGTAAGGCGGTCCTGGGCGTGGGCGGGGCGATGGATCTGCTCGTGGGGGCCAGGACCGTCATAGTGGCGACCACGCATCTGACGAAGAGGGGCGAACCCAAGATCGTCGAGGAGTGCTCGTTTCCGCTCACCGGCGCCCGCCCGGCGGACCTGGTCGTCACCGAGCACGCCACCTTCTCCGTAGATAAAGGAGGGTTGGTGCTTGAGGAGGTGGCGTCGGATTCGACCTTCGAGTGGGTGCGCTCGAACACGCTGGCTCCCTTCCGCACCTCCGCGATACTCCGGGCAGAACCCTCGAGGTAGGGACGGAGGCGGTCCTGGAAGGTTCGAGAGGCAACGGCTACTTCTTCTCGTCCCGCCGCGCGGCGTCTGCCACGATCGAGACCGGGCTCTGCAAGGTGATCCTGATCGCCTCCGGCCAGGTAACGGCCGTCCCGTGGCCGACTGACGCTCAGTGAGGAGGATATCCGTGGTCGAATCCGAAAAAATCCGGGTAAGAGATAGAGAACTGCAGGGGTTCTGCACGCAGATCCTTGAGGCCGCAAGCGTTCCGGGAGAAGACGCCGCCATAGTCGCCGCCTCGCTGGTCGACGCGGACCTCGCCGGGATGAGCTCCCATGGCGTAACCCGCATGAGCGACTACCTCGGCCGGATGGAGCAGGGCCTCGTCTCCCCGGTCACGAAGATAGATGTAGTACGCGAGACACCTTCGACGGCGCTGTTGGATGCGAACGACGGTTGGGGACAGGTGGCCTCGGAGAGGGCGGTCGAGCTGGCGGTCCGCAAGGCCAGGGAGGTGGGCAGCGCTTGGGTAGGCGTTCGCAACTCCAACCACAACGGCACGGCGGCCTACTGGACCGAGAAGATCGCCCGCGAGGGGATGGTCGGGATCTGCTCGATGAACACCTCGCCCGTCATGGCCGCCCACGGCTCCATGCGCCCCACCCTCGGGACCAACCCGCTCTCTATCGCCGTCCCCTCAAGCTCCGGTCGTCCGGTCGTCCTGGACATGGCCACGAGCAACCAGGCGCGCGGCAAGATCATCCTGGCCGCCAAGAACAACGAGCCCATACCGGAGGGCTGGGCGATAACGCGAGACGGCCTGCCGACCACCGACGCGAAGGAGGCGCTCAAGGGGAGCGTGCTGCCCCTCGGCGGACCCAAGGGGTCGGGGCTCGCCATCATGCTCGACATACTGTCGGGTGTCCTGACCGGAGCGCAGTTCGGGTCGAGCATGCCCCGCATGTACGACGATCCAGCCCCCCAGAGGGTCGGCCACATCTTCTCAGCGATCAACGTAGAAGCCTTCATGCCGCTGGAGCAGTTCCTCGCCCGCATGGACGAAAAGGAGCGGGAGACCAGGGAAGGTCCTCCCGCGCCAGGCTTCGAGCGCGTCCGGATGCCCGGCGACGGCAGACACGAGCGGCAGGCCGGGCACCGCTCATACGGCATACCTCTCAGCCGCGAGGTCTACGCCGAGCTCCTGGACCTCGCTCGACGCTACGGCGTCCCGAGCGAGACTCTGGAGAGAGCGAGGATCTCCGGATGAGCGCCGGCGGAGCTCCGTCGCTCCGATACAACCTTTGTATTACCGGCGGGAGAGATAGTATTGGACGTATCAATCGGGGGCCGACATAATGGGCGGCGAGGACGTGGGGAGAGGTGCGTTCCGGGTTCGGGCGATGCTTCGTTATGCGGTGTGTCTGTTGCTTATCTCGGGGAAGGGATAGCGAGATGTGCTGGGGGAAGGAGGAGCAGCGGTGGCTGATGTGGTGAGAGAGGTGCGCAACGAGAGGCTGGCGCGGATACTGCCGGAGGCCATCGAGGCGCTGCATGGGATCATCGAGAGGCACCGGGTGACCGAGGAGGAGTGGCTGGCGGTGCTCGGCTTTCTCACGGAGGTTGGGAAGAAGGACGAGTTCGTCCTGCTCTCCGACGTCACCAAGACGTCGGTGCTGGTGGACTCCATAACCCATGAGGACGGAGGCGGGGCCACGCCGAGCGACGTGGAGGGGCCACTCTACCGGGAGAACCCGCCCTGGCGCGAGAAGCCGGTGAAGATCTACGAGGAGTACGAGGGCATAGAGGACGGGGACGTGCTCTTCGTCCGCGGCAGGGTCACCTCCACGGACGGCACCCCGCTTGGCGGCGCGGTGCTCGACGTCTGGCAGACCGGTCCCACGGGCGGCTACGACGTCTGGGACGAGAGGCAGCCGGACTACAACTTCCGGGGCCGCTTCGGCGTAGAGGAGGACGGCGGCTACGAGTTTCAGACCATGGTCCCGAAGCCCTACACCGTGCCGACGGACGGTCCGGTGGGGCGGCTGCTGGAGGCCATAGGCCAGCATCCCTGGCGGCCGGCGCACATACACCTCATAGCCGAGGCCGAGGGGCACGAGACACTCACGACCCAGATCTTCTTCCCGGACGACCCGTATCTGGAGAACGACACCATAGGCGCGGTCAAGCCCGAACTCGTCAGGCCGCTAGAGAGGTGCGAGGACGAGGGGGAGATCTCGCGCCGGGGCCTGGACTCCCCCTTCTACACCTGCGAGTTCGACATAACGCTCAAGCCGGCGACGTCCGCCACGGAGAAGAAAGGTTAGGGACAGAGAATGCCTGAACGAACGCTGTTGCGCGGTGGCCACATCATCTCCATGGACCCGGAGATAGGGGATATCCCCGGCGGGGACCTCCTGATCGAGGGCGAGGAGATCGCGGCGGTCGCCCCCTCCGTAGACGCCTCCGGCTGCGAGGTCGTGGACGCCTCGGGCGCGATCGTCATCCCGGGCTTCGTAGACTCCCACCGGCACACGTGGGAGACGGTGATCCGGGGCATCGCCCCGGACGTCACCCTCGACGGCTACTTCCAGCTCGTGCTGGACACTTTAGCCCCGGCCTACCGCCCGGAGGACGTCTACGCCGGAAACCTCCTCGGCACGCTCGAGGCCATA
>JBFLXF010000392.1:0-3325 GCA_040757515.1 Actinomycetota bacterium | reverse complement strand
GGTGAAAGAGGGCGTGCTCTTCCTGGTGCTGCGCCTGGCGTTTCCGGCCCCGGTCGCAGCGGCCCTGGTAGTCCTCTCGCGCCTGTGGCAGACGCTCGCGGAGGTGGCGTGCGCCAGCATCGCCTGGCTCGCAGCGGGGTCTCTGAGGAGTCCCCTGCTCAGATGGAGAACTGGCCGTCCACCGAGAGACCGGAGGCGCCGCTGGCCTGCTCGACGATGGCCTCGCGGTTGAGAATGGCGATGCGGCGGTTGCGGCTCTCTATGTAACCGTTGCGCTGGAACTCGCTCATGACCTTCGAGACGGCCTCGCGGGTAGAGGCGATCATATTCGCCAGATCCTGGTGCGTCAGGCGCACCCCGATGACCACGGCGTCCCCGCCTCGCTCGCCGAAACGTTCGCTGAGGTTTATCAACAGCGTGGCCAGTCGGGTGGAGACCTCCCGGTGCAGGAGGCTCTCTATGACTTCGTCGGACTGCCGGAGCCTCTCGGAGAAGGCGGTGAAGAGCTTGAGAGCGAACTCCGGATCCTCCTTAATGACGCGCTCCAGCGAGGCTTTCTGGACGCCGGCGACCCTTGATTCGGTAACGGCCTCGGCGAAGACATCCTGCCAGCGTCCCTCGACCAGGCTAAGCTTGCCGAAGACGCCGCCGTCCTTCAGCAGCGCGGTCGTCGCTTCCTTGTAGTCTCCGTAGAGCCTGTAGAGCCTCACGGTCCCGGATAGAAGGAAGTAGAGCTGGTCGTCCGGGTCGCCGGGAACGAAAATGGTGTCCTTCGGGCCGAAGCGCCGCTCGACGACCCGCAACCCCGCCTCCTCGAAGTCCCCGAGGTCGAACCCCTCGGGAGCGCTGGTAGCCGCAAACCCCCCGGTGTTATGCATGAGCATCCTCTGAGCCGCCTCTCTACCGAAGTCTCGCCTGCCAAGGCCCGGTTACCCCGGCACCGGGCACCTGATCATAGTTACGGGTTCTACGGTTCCCCGGATCTCCGCCTGCCAGCGGAGCTCGCTTCAAGCCGCCCTGCGGCGCCAGCGCAACTCGACCCCCTCCCGCTTGGCGACGAACAGCAGGTCGTCGCGCAGGGCCTGTATATCCTTGTCGTAGACGGTAACGATGCAGAAGCCGCTGTGGCGGTACGCCCACACGAATGGCGCGAGATCTCCGATCACCGCGGCCTCCGTCGCCACCCCCCAGCCGTCGGTCAGGCCGATCCGGTAGCCGGCGAGATCGAGGCTTATGGACCAGCCCTCCTCGGTGGGAACGTCGAAGTATCCGGGGAGGGCGCCGGAGGAGATCATCCCGTCCGAGAGGTCGGAGGCGAAGGACCTCTTGTGCGCCTCCACGCCGGAGAGGTAGTCGGTGTCGTCCACCAAGCGAGGCGGAGCGGGCGTATAGAGGCGGCTCTCCGTAACCTTTATGCCCTCGGGGGGATAGAAGCCGACGAAGGGGACGGGCGAACGCCACAGGTGGCGTATGATGCCCAGAGCCACGTTGCGCCGGCCGGCCGGGTCACCCACCGACTCGGCGACCCGCACCCCCGCAAGACGCATGTGTCTCGGCTCCCACGGGTGCGGCTCCCCGACGCTCCGCAGACGCCTCTTGCGTTTGGATATGCGACGCGGTTCTTCCACAGCCCGGACATTCTACAACTTGAGCCCGCCTCCCGCCCGCACGAGCAAGGGCGGGACCTTGAAGGTCCCGCCCCTCGATGGCGCTCTGTCTCCGCCCCTACTGGCGGCTGACCGCAAGCAGGTACAGGAACGTGAGCACCGCCGTCAGCGCCGCCGCGATGTACGTGAAGGCCGCGGCCGTCAAGACTCGCTTGGTGCCGCCCGCCTCGTCGCGCGAGAGCACGCCGTAGCGGGTCAGGATGCCGTAGGCGCGCGTGGAGGCGTTCACCTCGACCGGCAGGGTAACGATGTGGAACGCCAGCACCCCGAGGAAGAGGACGATCGCCAGCTCGATCCAGAACGACCCGAGCCCGAAGATGCCGAGCATGAACGCTATCGGCCAGAACTGCGCGCTGATGTTTACTATCGGGAAGATCCCGGCGCGGAGCTTCATCGGCACGTATCCGCTGGCGTCCTGGATGGCGTGGCCGCACTCGTGAGCCGCCACGCTAACCGCCGCTATCGAGCTGCCGCGGAAGTTGCCCTCCGAGAGCCTCACGACCTTGCCCCTCGGGTCGTAGTGGTCGGTCAGGGTCCCCGCCACCGGCTCGACCCTTACGTTCGTGAGACCGTTGCGGTCCAGAATCATTCGCGCCGTCTGCGCCCCCGTGAGACCGCTCTTGCTGTGGACTTTCGAGAACTTCGAGTAGGAGCTTCTCACCCAGAGCGCAGCTGCCCCGGAGATGAGCATCCCCAGGACCATTATGAGTAGATATCCGCCATAGAAGCCCAACGCTGTCCCTCCTGAAAGACCGGTTCTGCGACATTGATTCTACTACAAGCTTCATACGTTATAGGTGGCCCGCGGGTTTCGCCGGCGCCGAGAAAACCCATTGAAATCCCTATTGGGAACGGCCCGATCGTCCGTTATCTTTGCCGGGTGAAGAAGGCAGCCATCTACCGCAGAAGGAGACTCGGCGCGCTGGCCGCCGCCGCGTTTGCGGCCTCGTTTCTCTGGGCGGTCGCGGCGGACGCGGATCCCGCGCGAAGAGCCTACACCGTCGCACCCGGCGACACCCTTTGGGAGATAGCCACCGAACACTACCCACCCGCTGAGGACCCGCGCATGAAGGTAGAGGAGATCCGGCGCCACAACGGCCTAGAGGGCTACGCGGTGCAGCCCGGAACGCGTCTCTTGCTCCCCGAATAGGAGAGGGAGGCCCCGCAGGGCCTCCCGGATGTCGTAGGGCGCTCTAGCGACTCTGGGCCGCGCGCTCCTTGAGGGCGTCCACGACGGAAGGGTCGGCAAGGGTAGTGGTGTCGCCCAGATCCTCCTGCCCCTCAGCCACGCCGCGCAGGATGCGGCGCATGATCTTGCCGCTGCGCGTCTTCGGCAGGTCGGGGGTAAAGATGATCTCCTTCGGTCGGGCGTGCGCGCCGATGCGCCGGCGCACCTGCTGGTTGAGTTCCTGTACCAGCTCCTCAGAACCCTCCCGATCGCCTTCGAGGATGACGTAGGCGACTATCGCCTGTCCGGTATCTTCGTCGTGGCGCCCGATGACGGCGGCCTCGGCGACGGCCGGGTGAGCCACCAGCGCGCTCTCGACCTCGGCGGTCGAGATGCGGTGGCCGCTGACGTTCATCACGTCGTCCACGCGGCCGGTCACCCAGTAGTAGCCGTCCTCGTCGCGCCGCGCCCCGTCGCCGGCGAAGTAGAC
>JBFLXF010000391.1:0-3331 GCA_040757515.1 Actinomycetota bacterium | reverse complement strand
CACGACGTCCGCGATGGACTGGAAGGCATTGACCTCGATGGCGCCGACGTTGGTGAGGTTGGAGAACAGGAAGATGTCCGGGTCCCCCGCGGCGTAGTTGACGGTCTTGTACCAGTAGTCCCAGCCCTCGGGGTCGTCGTGGGCCATCGAGCCGATGAGGACGAGCTGCACCTCCGGCACCTCCTCCTTCACGGCCCGGTAGACGTCTATGACGCCGAGAGGGTCTTTCCACGGGTCGAAGCGCGAGACCTGCAGCAGATACGGCCTCTCGACGTCCACACCGAACTGGCTGACGATGTAGCGGGCATCGTCGGGGATAAGAGCCATGTTCTTCGGGGAGAGAGGATCTATGGCCGGGGGGATAAGGGTAAGCCCCGGCAGCTCTACGCCGGGCGGGGTGTACTCCTTCATCGTGTAGATCTGGGCGTCGTAGTCTACGATGTAGGGCAGCAGGTAGTCGAGGACCTGCCTGTTCGGAGTAGAAGTATCTATGTGGCAGCGCCAGATCCACCTCGTCTTCGGCGAGAGCCCCCCGGAGAAGTGCTTGATGAGGGCGGGCTGCGGGTCGTGGATGAGCACGATATCCCACTCCTCCCCGCTCTCGACGAGCGCCGCCGCCGACTGGCGGTTGTACTCCTCGTAGATTGCGCGCGCCTCGACGGTGAGGTCGTAGTCGGCGCCCTGCAAGGCGTTGTGGAAACCCTTTGTGACGTTGAAGAACTGTTCGGCCCCGATCATTACGCCCCATTCGGCCTCCAGGCCGACGTCGCGCATGAGCGGGACCAGGGTGTAGAGGATCTCGGCCACCCCCCCGCCGAAGGCCGTGGCGTTAACGTGCAGCACACGCACACCCCGCAAACGCGCGCCGAGTTCCACGAGTTCGTTGTAGAGGTCGCGGCGAACGATGCTGCGGTAGTCCGCTAAAGACTTGTTGCCGGGGTTAACGCGCTGGAGCACGGGTTCCTTGTCTCGTCGTCACGGCCGCGTAGGGTCCCGGTTAACTGTATATACCGCTGGCGCCGCTTGCAAGCCCCGGCGGACCGGCGCCGCAGCTACCCTTCACCCGTACTTACGCCGGATCCGGCACGCCGGATCATCTTTAACCGGGTTCCGCCGCCGGCGGCGGACTCCACGACCATCTCGTCCACGAGATCCCGGATGACGGCGAGCCCGAAGCCGCCGTGGCCGTCGCGACCGCTCGAGACCGTCTCGACCTCGAAGCCTCCCCCAGCGTCGGAGACGACTATCTCCACCGTGCCCGCAACCGCCCGGTACTCCACATCGAAGGACTCCACAGCGGCGTGGCGGATGACGTTGGTTACCGCCTCCGTAACGGCGAGCTTCAGATCATAGACCTCTTCGGAGCCGAACCCGGCGATACGCCCGACCTGCGCCACCATCAGCCGCGCCAGCAGCACGTAGTCGGAGCGGCTTGGGAGCGTCAGCCGGACAACCTCCGTCGCCGCAGTCGTCCCGTTGCCTTTTGTCTCTGGCGCTTCGTGGTTCATGACCTCGTCCGTTACGCCAACGCCCTCCCGCCTCGGCGTAATGCCGCAGACGGTATGCTACATCTTCCGGATTACGTATTACCCGCAGGACACAGAGTCTAACCAGAGGTCGCCGGGATCGCTACCCCTCCCGGCGCGAAGCCTCTTCCGGGATCTCCCCCGTATCTCCGGTCTCGCGGGCGGCCTCACCCACCGCCTGCTCGTAGAGCCTCTCGGCCTCGCGTTCCTCCTCCCGGGAGGAGCGGCGCGCGCCGTCCTGCTGGTCGAGGTACGGCCGGAACAGATCTATGGGTACCGGCAACACGATGGTGGAGTTCTGGTTTACGGCTATCTCGCCCATCGTCTGAAAGAGCCTGAGCTGCAAGGCGGTCGGACTCTCCAGCCGGTCGGCGGCCTGCCTGAGTCGCTGCGAGGCCTGGTACTCGCCCTCGGCGGCGATGATCTTGGCGCGCCGCTCGCGCTCGCTCTCGGCCTGGCGGGCCATCGCCCGCTGCATCTGCTGGGGTATCTCGACGTCCTTGACCTCGACCACGCTCACCTTGACGCCCCAGGGGTCGGTCTGATCGTCTATGATCCTTTGCAACTCGTTGTTTATCTCCTCCCGGTTCGTCAGGAGATCGTCGAGGTCCTTCTGGCCGAGCACGCTGCGCAGGGTGGTCTGGCTTATCTGGCTCGTGGCGAGCACGTGGTTCTCCACCTCGATGACGCTCCTGTTCGGGTCTACCACCCGGAAGTAGACGACGGCGTTGACGCGCGCCGGGACGTTGTCGCGGGTGATGATGTCTTGCGGCGGGACGTCCATGGTCACGGTCCTGAGATCCACCTTTACCATATTGTCCACAAAGGGGATGAGCACGAACAGCCCCGGTCCCTTGGGACCACCCCGGACGCGCCCGAGGCGGAAGATGACGCCCCGCTCATACTCCTTGACGATCTTTATGGCGCTTAGCGCAACGAAAGCGGCGAAGATCAGGACGATCACCAGAGCTACCGTGGCTATCCCTATCCCCGCCGCCTGCAGGATCACGAAACCTATCACCGCTCTGCCCGCCTCCTTCCGTTGCGGCTCCTGAGCCGCGGGAGTCGCCCATCGACCCGATTCTATAACACCTCCCTGCAAGGGCTACCGACAAGTAGGAAGAGAGAAAGGGAGGCCGCAGAACGGCCTCCCTCCCGGTCGTTTCCGCCGTGGGTCTGGTGCCTAGAGCATAGTCCTGTATCCGACCAGACCGTCGGACCAGATCCCCTCTTCGCGCACCACGGTGCCCGGATACGGAGCATGGATGACGGTACCGGAGCCCGTGGCGATGCCGTTGTGGGTGATCCCACCACCACCCTGCGCCCAGAAGACCACGTCCCCGGCAGCCCCGGAACCCGGGGATCCATAGCCGTACTGCGCGGCGGCAGAGTGCGGCAGAGAGATGCCGAACTTCTGGAAGACCAGCATCACCAGCCCCGAACAGTCCACGCCAGACCGCGAGGCCCCACCCCAGACATAGGGCACGCCGAGATAGGTCCGCGCCTCGGCGACGACCGCGCTGCCCGAAACGGACCCTCCGCCGGAACCGGTCGCCGTAGCGGCACCTCCCGCCTGCGCGCCGGTCGCAGGCGCAGCTCCACCGCCACCGGCCGGGGCAGCGGCCGCCTCACCATCGGCCTGGGCGGTGACATCCGTCGTCGGCGCCTGAGCAGGCTGCTGCTGTGCGGCGGCCTCTTCGGCGGCAGCCTGCTGCGCCTCGAGCTCGGCCTGGCGTTGGGCCTCGAGCTCGGCCTGGCGGCGGGCGGCCTCCCGCTCGGCCGCGGCCTGCTCTATAGCGGCGAGA
>JBFLXF010000390.1:0-3334 GCA_040757515.1 Actinomycetota bacterium | reverse complement strand
GGTTAACGTGGGACGGATCGCTAACTGGCTCAACGGTGTTCCTACCGCCGTAACTCGGCGCTCCCGATTGGCGGCTCTGGCTCCGGTGAGCTGATCGTGGCTCTCCGGCGAATAAACCAACAGTATCTATGCCGGCGTTTACTTGATCTTTGCCGGACTCTACGACAGGCGCCATTCCACCAGCTCCGGCCCGCCGCCTTCGGCGGGGAACATCTGGACCCTGAAGCGTATATCCGGGTGGTGGGTGTCCTTGCCGCCCCGCGTGTTGTAAGCGTCGACGAACCGGCACCGGTACTCGCCGGGGAAGGTCTCGTCGGTAAGCCCCACCTCGAGCCTCACGGTCACCTCTTTCTCTCCGCCGCCGTCACCGTGCATGGATATGACGCGACCGCTCGCGTCTTCCCTGAAAAGGGCATCGACCCGGGAGACGCCGCTTGAGTCCCTCAGGTCCAGCTCCAGTGTGATAGTGTCCCCAACCGTGTAAGTCCTCACCGCTCTTTCTCCTCTCCCGAACGGCTCCCTCTTCGCCGTCGTTGGTCGCTCGTCGGCTTTCTCCGCCCGGAACCCCGAACCGGAACCCGACCGCCTCCGCCCGCCTTCCTGCGGATCGCGCCGCCCCGGCAAGTTGACGCTCCATACGCGCCGGTATAGCATTATTTCGATTGTCGTTCAACTATAGGAGAGTATTGCGTGCGAGCGATCGACGACAAAGAGAAGGATCTGGAGCGGATCGCGAGCGAGGGCGTCTGCGAGGTGGACGTCATCCACGCGGAGGCCGTGCGGCGAGCTCGGGAGGCTTTGCCGGAGGAGGAGGTCACGCGGAGGGCGACGGAGATCTTCGGGCTCCTCTCCGACCCCACGCGGTCACGCATCGTCTACGCCCTCTCGGTGGAGGAGCTGTGCGTCTGTGATGTAGCCGCGGTGGCGGGGCTCTCCATCAGCGCCGCGAGCCACCAGCTCAAGCGCTTGAGGGATCGGGGGGTGGTGAGCTTCCGTAAGGAGGGCCGGTTGGCCTACTGCCGCCTCGAAGACGAGCATCTGCGCCGGCTCCTTGAGGACTGCGTGGGACACGTCCTCGCAGAGCGAGGGGCGACTTCCGCCTAGGGCTTTGACCGTACGCAGACCTTAAAAGGAGCAAAACGTGGCCAAAGAACGACTTCGCGAGCGCGAGGATGTAGAGACCGAAGAGAGAGACGAGGACGAAGAGGTCGAGGGCTTTGAGGGGCCGTGGTATCTCTTCCCGCCGATGCGCAACGCCCTCATCGCGGGCGCGCTGTTGCTGATCGGGTGGCTGATCGAGCGCTTCACGGGCTCTCCGGACTACGTACCGATCTCCGTCTTCGTCCTCGTCATCCTGATCGGCGCTTACTACTGGGCGCGCGAGGGTCTTGAGGAACTCGTAGAGGAGCGCGAGGTCGGCATCGAGGTCCTCATGGCGTTCGCGACCGTGGGAGCGGTGATCCTGGGCGCGTGGTTCGAGGCCGCCTTCCTGGTCTTCCTCTACGCCGGCGCCGAGGCGACCGAAGAGTACACCTACGCCCGGACCCGCACCGCCATCCGGGCGCTCCTGGACCTCGCCCCCGAGACGGCGACGCTCCTCAAGGATGGGCGCGAGGAGACGGTCCCGGCGGAGGAGCTTGCGGTCGGCGACCTCTTCCTGGTCAGGCCCGGCGAGCGCATCCCAACGGACGGTGAGATCCTGGAGGGCGCAAGCAGCCTGGACGAGTCGGCGGTGACGGGCGAGTCGGTGCCGGTGGAGAAGGGCGAGGGGGAGAAGGTCTTCGCCGGGACCATAAACGCCACAGGCTCCCTGAAGGTGCGCGCGACGACGAACTTCGAGTCGAACTCGTTGCAGAAGATCATCCACCTGGTCGAGGAGGCGCAGGGCGTCAAGTCCGGCGCGCAGCGCTGGATCGACCGCTTCGGTAGCCGCTACAGCCCCGCCGTCCTTTTGGGAGCGCTCTTGCTCCTGGTCGTCCCGCCGCTCTTCGGCGGCCCCTTCGACACCTGGGCCTACCGCGCGGTGGTGCTGCTCGTCGCCGCCGCTCCGTGCGCCCTGGTCATGTCCACCCCCGTGGCGGTTGCCGCGGCGATAGGCCGCGCCGGGCGCGAGGGCGTGCTCATAAAGGGCGGCATCCACCTGGAGAACCTGGCGAAGGTCAGGGTCGTCACCTTCGACAAGACCGGAACCCTCACCCGCGGCAAGCCCGTGGTGACCGATGTCGTCGCGGGCAACGGTTCGGCCGACGGCATGCTGAGAGTCGCAGCCGGCGTCGAGCACCTGAGCGAGCACCCGCTGGCCCGGGCGATCGTCGAGCGCGCCCGCTCGGAGGGCATACATCCTGCGGAGGTCAGGGATTTCCGGTCCCTCACCGGTGCCGGTGCCAGGGCCGAGGTCGACGGCCGGACCGTCTACGTGGGCAGCCCCGCCCTGTTCCGCGATCTCGGGGTTTCCCTCGACGGTACGCTAGAAGAGATCGAGCACCTTCAGGAGGAAGGCAAGACGGTGGTCCTGGTCGGGACCGGAGAGCGTGTGGAGGGGCTCCTCGCCATCCGTGACGAGCCGCGTCCGGAGGCGAAACGCGCCATCGAAGAGTTGCACGAGATGGGCTACGAGGTAGCGATGCTCACCGGGGACAACCTGCGCACCGCCAGAGCCATCGCCCGGGAGCTGGGCATCGACGAGGTGCGCGCCGACCTGAAGCCCGAGGACAAGGTGGAAGCCGTAAAGGAGCTGGAGCGGGAGCACGGCCCCGTGGCGATGGTCGGGGATGGCATTAACGACGCGCCGGCCCTTGCCACGGCGACCGTCGGGATGGCGATGGGCACCGCAGGTACCGACGCGGCCATAGAGGCGGCGGACGTGGCGCTCATGGGCGACGACCCACGCAAGGCTGCCTACGCTCTCAGGCTCGCCAGGCGCAGCCAGCGCATAAGCCTGCAGAACATCGTCTTCTCCATACTGGTTCTGGCCGTCCTCATCCCCGGCGCGGTACTCGGCTTGCTCGGCATCGCCGCTGCCGTCTTCGCCCACGAGACATCGGAGCTTCTCGCCATCGCCAACGGCCTGCGCGTCGCCCGGAGGGTCGGCTGAAGGAGGTCGATGGCATGTCCGGCGCACCATCGAAAGCAACCGGCGCGGCAACCGCACCCGGCAGGACGCGCGAACATCCGCTGTGGCTGCTGCGCGACGCGCGCAGGGCCAGAAAGCAAGGCCCGGCTGCGATCGAGCGGCGGCAGCGCGCCCGGCTTGCCGGGATGGTGGCCTTCGCGTGTGCCAACTCGCCGTACTACCGCAAGCTCTACCGGGACCTGCCGGAGAAGATCGAGGAAC
>JBFLXF010000389.1:0-3336 GCA_040757515.1 Actinomycetota bacterium | reverse complement strand
CCGGTCCTCGGGCGCGAGGGAGTCGTGGAGGGCCTTCAGGCGCTTCGTGGAGAAGGTCGAGGCCATCTCGCCGTAGGCGCCGTAGATGCGGCTGTAGTAGAGGCTCATCCGGGCGCGCTTCTCGGCGCGCGCTATCCTCTGGCGGGCGTCGGCGACCATGTGTCCCTCCGGCAGCCGCGAGACGATCTTGCCCGCGATGCCGAGCCCGACCAGCTCCGCTTTCAGCCGCCGCTCGACGCTCTTACGTCCCGGGAAGCTCCACTCGGCGACCGAGACAGGACGCCCCCCGGAGTCGCGCAGCGGATTCTCCACGAAGTAGTCGCGGACGTGGTCGTAGAGGTCGCGATAGCGCAGCGGGTTGCGCTCCCCGGAGGCGACGTGCAAGACCTCCGGCTCAGCGGGCCGCCTTATGGCGGCGGCAAGGATAGCGTTCACCACGTGGTCGACCGGCACGATGTCCACGAGGCTGTTCGGGTCGCCAGGGAACTCGCGCAGGACGCCCTTGGCGAAGGCCATGATTATGGGGTCGGCCATCCTCGAGCCCTGGATCCAGCCGGGGTAAGGCTCCGCCACGGAGCTTTCGATGATCGCCGGCCTGACGATGACGACCGGCGTCTCGCTCCTCTCTCTCAGCACCAGGCGCTCGGCGAGCGACTTGGTGAAGGTGTAGACGTCATGCCACCCGAGCTCGCGGGCGCGCTCGTTGCCCTTCTCCACGAGCCGCTCGCGCACCCAGGCCCGCCGCAGCATCTCGGCCCTCTGTGCAACCTCGTCTTCCCCGCCCACCATCCCGAGCTCCCGCCGCGCCTCCTCCGTGAAGCGTCGCGTGAGAGAGCGCTCGCGCGAGGCCCGCTCGACCTCCTCTATCGCGGCCTCGAGCGCCCTCACCTCCGCCTCCGGGTTGAGCGGGGTCCCGTTCGGTGAGCTGGAGTCCGGCGGCTCCTCCGGGATGATGCCCTTGCGCGTCCCGGCGACGTAGGCGGTGGAGACGTGGACGAACGTCGGCCTCTTCTCCCAGCCGCGGGCGAGCCGGAGCAGGCCCAGGGTTCCGCGCACGTTAGCGTCGAGTGCGGCATCCAGCGGCGCGTCGAAGACGACCGAGGCGGCGGAGTGGATCACCACGTCCGCCTCCCGCGAGAGCTCGTCCAGCTCTCCCTCGGGGAGGCCCAGCCCGGGCGCATGCACGTCCCCCTCCAGCACCCGCACCTTCTCCGAGACGTAGCCCTCGAAGCCCTCACCGAGCTCCTCGCGCAGCCTGCGGAAGGCCGCCGAACCGAGCATATCCTTCACGAACCGCTCCGTGGCGCCCTTCTCGCGGGAGCGACGAATCAGGAGGTACAGACGCCCCAGCTCGGGCAGCGAGCGCAGGATCTTCTCGACCAGCGCGGTTCCCAGAAAACCGGTGCCGCCGGTCAGGAGCACCTTCTTGCCGCGGTACGCCTCTCGCAGCAAGCTACCTCCCTCTCTCTTGCCGTTGTCCGAACTTCCGCTCTGTCCCCTTCAAGAGGGCCCGCGCGTTCTCCCGGTGCCGCCACAGCACCAGACCCCCGCCGATGAGCGCGTAGAGCACGTACGGCAGGGGCTGTCCGGTAAGAACGAACGCAAACGGCGTCACGACCATCACGACCATCGCCGCAAGGGAAGTGTAGCGGGTGGTCAGAGCCACCACCCACCACAGCGCGAACATCGCGAGGCCCACCGGGGGTACGAGCGCGATGCTCGTGCCCGCTCCCGTGGCGACGCCCTTCCCGCCCCTGAAACGCAAGAACACCGGCCAGCAGTGCCCCACCACCGCAGCCAGAGCCACCGCGGCCAGAACCCACACGTCATCCGTGAGGCCACGGGCGAGGAGGACCGGGATGATCCCTTTGAGCATATCCCCCACCATCGTGAGGGCGGCCGCCCACTTTCCCGCAGCCCGCAAGACGTTCGCCGTCCCGATGTTGCCGGAGCCGACCTTCCGCACGTCCACGCCCGCCGCCCGTCCGACCAGTATCCCGGTCGGGACGGCGCCCATGACATATCCCAGAAGGATGAGCAGAAACCCCAGCATGCCGCGAAGTATAGCCGGAAGGCCGGACACCGTGCACCGCGCCAAGGATCAGCGGACACGCCATCCGTTCGCCCTGGGATCGCACCAGATAGGCTAAGCTGCCCACATGAAGGAACGCATCAACATCCGGCCCATGAAGGAGAGCGACGTAGAGGACGCCTACCGTATGAGCGGCCTCGCTCTATCAGAGAGCGCGGAAGAGAAGGAGCGGATCATGAGCCGCAGCCCGGAAGCCGCCGAGCGGCGCAAGGCTCGCTACCGGCACTTCCTGCGGCATGATCCGGAGGGCGCGTGGGTCGCGGCGGACGGGGAGAGGCTGGCGGGTCTCGCGATAGCGCTGGTGCGCGAGGAACTCTGGATCCTCTCCCTCTTCGCCGTGGACGCCGAGTACCGGAACGCCGGGATCGGCCGGAGGCTGCTCGAACACACACTCGCCTACGGCAGCGGGTGCAAGGGGGGCATGATCGCCTCCTCCGCACATCCCGCCGCCATGCGCAGCTATGCTCTCGCCGGCTTCAATCTCCTGCCAACGCTGATGGCGCGCGGAACGGTAAAGGCGGGCTTCGCGCCACCACCGTCCGTGCGCGAAGGTACAGACCGGGACCTGGAACTCGTTGCGGAGGTGGACCGCTTTGTCCGCGGCGCCGCCCACGGCCCGGACATCGAGATACTGCTGCGAACCGGCGGACGGCTGCTCATCTCCGAGGATCCCGCGGGCTACGCTGTGGAGGAGAGCGGCTCACCGCACCTCGTGGCCGCGACCGCGCCGCGGACCGCAGCCGACCTTCTGCGGGCGGTTCTGGCGCGGTCGTCGGAGGGAGAGGCGGTGGAGGTGCGCTGGATCTCGGGCTCCCAGTCCCCCTGGGCGGTGCCGGTCGTCCTCGAAGCCGGTCTCTCGCTCTCCCCTGCAGGCCCGATCTGCGTCCGTGGCGAACCCGGTGCCCTCGCGCCCTACCTGCCGAGCGGTCCGTTTCTCTGAGCGCTCGGGAGCCATCTCGCGGTGCTGACGCGTCCCGCTCTGGTACCTGGCCTCTGTGAGTCTGCGCGAAACAGACCTAGCCCTCTCCCAAGTTGCCCGCTAGTGTCGGTCCGTGGTATCCGTTATAGCCCCATCCGGAAGTGGGTCTGTAATACTCCTGTGGGCTCCGCCGGACTTATACGGAATCCGGTTGTAGACTATAGGTATGCCAAAGAGACTAGAGTTGTCGCCTCATGCGAGCACACAAGAGCTGGAGAACCGCTACCGTAAGGCCCGCGATCCCGTAGAACGCTCTCATTATCAG
>JBFLXF010000388.1:0-3337 GCA_040757515.1 Actinomycetota bacterium | reverse complement strand
GAGACCGGCGATCCCTACTACGCCCCGCCGCGCCTCCTCAAGGAGCAGGTCCGCGCCGGGAGGCTCGGCCGCAAGACCGGCGCGGGGTTCTACGAGTATTAGGCTTCGGGTCTCGGGCTTCAGCGGTCAGCCAGAAGACGGGAAGCCGAAAGCTGGTAGCTGAAGGCTAAGAGCTACACCGACCGAAGGGAGCGTAGCATTGGGAAGGCTCGAGGGAAGGGTGGCGCTGGTCACGGGGGCGGCGCGCGGGATCGGGCGCGCGACCGCCGAGCGCTTCGCCCGCGAGGGGGCGAGGGTGTGCCTCGCCGACCTGGAGGGAGAGGCGGCGGCGATAGCGGCCCGCGAGCTGGTGGACTCCGGGATGGACGCCATCGCCGCGCGCATGGACGTCACGAGCCGCACCGAGGTCGAGAACGGGGTCGGAAGGGTGATCGAGCGCTACGGCAGGCTCGACATCCTCGTCAACAACGCCGGCATCACCCGCGACAATCTCCTCTACAAGATGGCCGACGAGGAGTGGCGGCAGGTCCTGAACGTCCACCTTACCGGCGCCTTCATGTGCAGCCGCGAAGCCCAGCGGCACATGGTCGCGAACGGTTACGGCAGGATCGTCAACGTCTCCTCCACGAGCGCCCTCGGCAACCGCGGCCAGGCCAACTACTCGGCGGCGAAGGCGGGGCTCCTCGGTCTCACGAAGACCCTCGCCATCGAGCTCGGGCGCTACGGCGTCACCGCGAACGCCGTCGCCCCCGGCTTTATAGAGACCGAGATGACGCGGGCGACCGCCGAGAGACTCGGCGTCTCCTGGGAGGAGTTCGTGGCCGCCGCGGCGAAGGACATCCCGGTGGGCCGCCCGGGGCGACCGGAGGACGTAGCCGGCGCGATCCTCTACCTCGCCTCGGAGGAGGCGGGCTTCGTCAACGGGCAGGTCCTCTACGTCGCCGGCGGCCCGAAGGGGTAGGCTTGTCCTGCAAAGCCGGACGAGCGGTGCTTGACTTCCGGGTGCGGGAGCAGATCTTCAAAGGAGGAAGACGTGTCCGACGACAGAGCAGGGACGCTGAGCAGCGAGCAATTGGAGCGCCTGGCCCGGTACTTCGACGAGGCGGTCACGTTCTCGCGCCACATAGGCGCGAAGGTGGTGGAGGTCGAGCCGGGTCATGCGGTCTGCCGCATAGAGGTTGAAGAGCTGCACCTCAACGGCAACGGGACACTGCACGGCGGGGTCTACGCCTCGCTCATAGACAACGCGATGGGCCTCGCCGTCTCGGCGCTCGTGGGGTTGAGGACGGCGACCATCGCGCTCAACGTTCACTTCCTCGGGGCGGTGCGGGAGGGCACGATCTCTTGCGAGAGCAACGTCGTGCACCGCACGCGGCGCCTCGCCACCGTCGAGGCCTCCGTCCGCGACGATGAGGGTAATCTGGTGGCGATGGGCACCGGTACCTTTCGCATTTTCGAGAAGCGGGGCGACCCCATAGTCTGAGATGGGGTTGAGCCGCTATCATGCAGGGTAGATGGGTAGCGGGAGTTCCGCCGTCGCGCGGCATAGAAGGAGGAGGCATGTTTACGACGGAGAAACCCTGGTTGAAGGTCTATGAGGGACATGCCGACCCGGAAGTAGAGGTCTTCGAGGGCTCGCTGCACGACCTGTTCCGTGAGTGCGTTGAGGAACACCGTGGCAAGACGGCGCTAACCTTCTACGGCACCGCCTTCGAGTTCGGGCGGCTGGAGGCGCTGGTGGAGAAGATGGCGGCCTCCCTTGCGTCGAGCGGCGTGAGTAGGGGCGACCGGGTGGCGCTCATGCTCCCGAACTGTCCTCAGTACGTGATCTCCTTCTTCGCCACGGTAAGGCTCGGAGCCATCGTCACGCAGCTGAACCCGATGTACGTAGAGCGCGAGATCGAGCACATCGTCCGCGACTCGGGCGCCGGGACCATCGTCGTCTACGCCGATGTCTACCCGCGCGTAAAGGCGATCCTGCCGCAGACGGACCTCGAGAACGTCATCGTGGTGAGCTTCCGCGGCGAGCCGGAGGGCCTCGAGCCGGGACACCACGAGTTCTCGCGGTTCCTCTCCCGGGACGCCGAGCCCGCTCCGGGCGTGGAGATAGACCCCGCCGAGGACGTGGCGGCGCTGCAGTACACGGGCGGGACGACCGGGCGCTCGAAGGGTGCGATGCTTACGCACCGCAACCTCGTTGCGAACCTGCAGCAGACGATAGACATGTTCGTGGAGGACCCGCGGGAGTACGCCAACAACGAGAGGATCGTGGCCGTTCTGCCCTTCTTCCACATCTACGGGCTTACTTGCTGCATGCTCTTCGGGCTCCGGCTCGGCCTAAACCAGCTCCTGCTTCCCCGCTTCGATGTGAGCGAGGTGCTAGAGCTCTTCGAGAGGGAGCGTCCGGCGATGTTCGCCGGGGTGCCGACGATGTACATGGGGCTCGTCGCAAGCGGCGCCAACCTGCGCAAACATCACCTGCACGAGGTCCGCATCTTCAACTCCGGCGGCTCGGCTCTGCCCGTCAACCTCAAGCGTACCTTCGAGGAGAGGACGGGGAGGCCCATCTACGAGGGCTACGGACTCTCCGAGGCGTCGCCCGTCACCCACTTCAACCCGCCCTTCGCAGGTTCTCCCAAAGAGGGAAGCATCGGCATCCCCATCCCCTCGACGGAGGCGAGGATAGTGGACGTCGAGACCGGCGAACGAGAGATGCCTCCCGGAGAGCCGGGCGAGCTTCTCGTCCGCGGTCCGCAGGTCATGAAGGGCTACTGGCGCATGCCCGGAGAGACGGAGAAGACTCTGCGGAACGGCTGGCTCTACACCGGGGACGTCGCTACGATGGACGAGGAGGGCTACTTCTACATCGTGGATCGCAAGAAGGACATGATCAACGCCTCAGGCTACAACGTCTACCCGCGCGAGGTCGAGGAGGCTCTCTTCGAGCACCCCGACGTGGCGGAGGCCGTCGCCGTCGGCGTCCCGGACGAGTACCGTGGCGAGAGCGTAAAGGCGTTCGTAGTGAAGCGGCGGGGTAGCGACCTCACCGAGGCGGAGCTCATCTCCTTCTGCCGGGAGCGCCTCGCGCCCTACAAGACGCCGAAGATGGTCGAGTTTCGCGAGGAACTGCCTAAGAGCACGGTAGGCAAACTTCTGCGGCGCGTGCTCGCCGACGAGGAGCGTAATAAGGCGGGCGTCGCGCAGCCGCCCTCGCCGAGCTAGAAAGGACGGGTCAGAACGGCTTTGAACACCCTCGACCTCTTTCGCCTCGACGGAAAGACGGCGATCGTGACCGGCGGGGGGAGGGGCCGCGGCCGCGACCAGGCCGCGGCCCGCG
>JBFLXF010000387.1:0-3343 GCA_040757515.1 Actinomycetota bacterium | reverse complement strand
CGAAGGTGACGTGGCTGCTGGAGAACGTCGAGGGCCTCAAGGAGAGGGCCCAAAACGGCGAGATCGCCTTCGGCACCATAGACACGTGGCTGATCTACAAGCTCACCGGCGGCCGCGAGCACGTCACCGACTACTCCAACGCCTCGCGCACGCTCATGTACAACATCTACGATCTCAGGTGGGACGACGAGCTCCTGCAGATGCTCGGCGGCGTACCGCGCGAGATACTGCCCGAGGTAAGGCCGAGCTCCTACGTCTACGGCAACACCGACCCCGGCGTCTTCGGGGCCGAGGTGCCGGTCGCGGGGGTGGCGGGCGACCAGCAGGCCGCGCTCTTCGGGGAGGTCGCCTTCGAGAAGGGCCTCACCAAGAACACCTACGGCACCGGCTCCTTCGCCCTCATGAACACCGGCACCGAGCCGATAAAGAGCAAGAACGAGCTCCTGACCACGATCGCCTGGGGCCTCGGCGACGAACCCGTAGAGTACGCCCTCGAAGGTGCGATCTTCATCACCGGGGCCGCGGTGCAGTGGCTGCGGGATGGGCTCGGCGTCATAGAGAGCGCCCCCGAGACCGAGGAGCTCGCCAGGAGCCTCGACTCCAACGACGACGTGTACTTCGTCCCGGCGCTGGTGGGACTCGGCGCTCCGCACTGGGACTCCTACGCGCGCGGCACGATACTGGGGATCACGCGCGGCACTACCCGGGCGCACCTGGCACGGGCGGCGCTGGAGAGCATGTGCTACCAGACCCGCGACGTCGTCGAGGCGATGGAGGCCGACTCCGGCGTGGACATTCCGACCTTCAAGGCCGACGGCGGTGCCGCAGCCAACCGCTGGATGATGCAGTTCCAGGCCGACATCCTCGGCGTCCCCGTCGAGGTGCCGGAGACGCTCGAGACCACGGCCTTGGGCGCGGCCTACCTGGCTGGGCTCGCCGTCGGGTTCTGGGAGAGCAAGGAGGAGCTCAGGAGCAGGTGGCGCCTGCGGCGTCGCTACGAGCCCCAGATGAGCCAGGAAGAGCGCGAGCGCCTATACGGGCGCTGGAAGGAGGCGCTGGAGCGGGCCAGGAACTGGTCGCGCGAGGCCGTAGAGTCCCCGCTCGCCTGAGGCCGAAAGGAAGAGGATGAAGAAAGTCATCAACGACCCGTCGAGGGTCGTCGAGGAGATGTTGCGAGGGATGGAGAAGGCCCACAGGGGCCTCCTCCGTCTCCTCCCCGAGCACAACGTCGTCGTGCGCGCCGACGCCCCGGTCGAGGGCAAGGTCGCGCTGATCTCCGGCGGCGGCTCCGGCCACGAGCCCACCCACGGCGGCTACGTCGGCCCCGGTATGCTCGACGCCGCCTGCGCCGGCGCCGTCTTCACGAGCCCGACGCCCGAGCAGATGCTCGAGGCCACGAAGGCCGTGAACGGCGGGGCCGGGGTCTTCTATGTCGTCAAGAACTATACCGGCGACGTCTTGAACTTCGAGATGGCGGGCGAGCTCGCCGAAGCCGAGGGCATAGAGACCGACTACGTCGTGACCAACGACGACGTCGCGGTCGAGGACTCCACCTACACCAGCGGCAGGCGCGGCATAGCGGGCACCATCTTCGTGCACAAGATCTGCGGCGCCGCCGCCGACGACGGCAAGGACTTAGGGGCGATAAAGGAGCTCGCCGAGCGCGTGAACGGCAGTATGCGTACGATGGGTATGGCCCTGACCAGCTGCGTACCGCCCGAGTCGGGGGAGCCCATCTTCGAGATCGCCGACGACGAGATGGAGATCGGGATGGGCATCCACGGCGAGCCCGGCACCGAGCGCAAGAAGATAGAGTCCGCGAACGCCATCGTGGACGAGCTTCTGGGCAGGGTGCTCGGGGACAACGTGGACTTCACCCGGGGCGACGTGGCCGTGATGGTCAACGGGCTTGGGGGCACGCCGCTCATGGAGCTCTACGTCGCCTACTCGCGCGTCGCCGACGTGCTGGAGCGCGAGGGCGTGAGCGTCTGGCGGATGGCCTACGTCGGCGAGTACATGACCTCGCTGGAGATGGCCGGGTTCTCGGTGACGCTCCTCCGGCTCGACGACGAGATGAAAGGGTACCTCTCCGCGCCGTGCGATGTGGCGGCGGGAAGACCGTTCTAGGAAAGGGGGAGACAGGTGGAGGCATATCTCGCCGAGGTCATCGGCACGATGATCCTGATCCTGCTCGGCGACGGCGTCGTTGCGAACGTGTTGCTCCGGGAGTCCAAGGGTGAGAACTCGGGCTGGATCGTCATCACTTTCGGGTGGGGTATGGCCGTGGCGATGGCCGTCTATTCCGTCGGCTGGATAAGCGGCGCCCACATAAACCCGGCAGTGACGATAGGATTGGCGTCGATCGGGGCCTTCGACTGGGCCCAGGTCCCAGGCTACATCATCGCCCAGTTCATCGGCGCTTTCCTCGGGGCCGTGCTCGTGTGGCTGACCTATTCCAACCACTGGGCGGGAACCGCGGACGCCACGCTCAAGAGAGGCGTTTTCTGCACCATCCCCCAGATCCGCAACACCGTTGCCAACTTCGTTACCGAGGTGATCGGCACCGCCATGCTGGTCTTCGGCGTCGTCGCTATCGTTGCGAACGCGCAGCAGATCAACCGGGCCAGCGAGATCGACCTGGCTCCCGTGTGGCAGATCGGTATCTTTCCCCTGATCGTCGGTCTGCTCGTCTTCGCGATCGGCCTCTCGCTCGGCGGTCCTACGGGGTACGCCATCAACCCTGCCAGGGACCTCGGTCCGCGCATAGCGCACGCTATCCTGCCGATCCCCGGCAAGGGCGATTCCGACTGGTCGTACAGCTGGATCCCGGTGGTCGCCCCGATCATCGGCGGGGTCATCGGCGCGTGGCTGTACAACATTCTCGGCTTTGGGGGCTGAGGGCGCGCTGGCACACATCACATGCGGGTAAGAAAGAGTACCGACCCGTACGGATCGGAGGGTAGATCGTGACTGAAGAGAGGGACAACGAGGCTTTCCGCTCGGAGGAGGAGCCCGGAGCGCCGGCTCCCGAGCGCTACTACGCCGAACGCGTTGTGCCGGCCTCTGGAACCGGGAGCCTCTCGGTGGCCGGACTGCAGGAGGCCATAAACACCGGTGCCCGCCAGAGCTGGCGCCTGGTCGGCGTGGTGAACGATCCTTCTGGAGAGGGAATCATCCTGGTCTGGGATCAGCAGGGGTTCATCTCCGGCTAGCCCGGCCCCGAAGCGACTGGGGATGGCCGGGACTCTCGCGGGCTCCGGCCACCCTGCGCTTCCCGGAGCGCGGTCGCCGCTGTAGAGTGGTTGGACGAATGGCCGGAAAGCGCGAAGAAGGGACAACTGAT
>JBFLXF010000386.1:0-3364 GCA_040757515.1 Actinomycetota bacterium | reverse complement strand
TCTTTCTGTTTGTGGCTCCGGGGATGGTCCTCTCTCTCGCTTCCCTGCGCGGATGCTTCCCCGGCGCTGCGCTGTTGCCCGCCGCCTTCGTGATCAGCACGAGCATCTTCGGGCTCATGGCGGTTCCCTTCCTCGTGCTGCATCTGAGCCTCACGGACTACCTGTGGGCGGCCGGGACGGTCGTCGCGGCCTCGCTGGCGTCTGCAACCGCTCTGGCGATCTTCCGGCCGGGGATGGGCGAGGCTGGCGGAGGCGGTTCCCCGGAACGCTGGCTGTGGATGCCCTTCCTGGCGCTTGGGGGTGTGCTGGCGTACGCGGCGTGGATAAGGGTGCCGCACATCTACGAGGATATCTGGGTCTACCTGGCGTATGTGCGGGACTTCCTGGAGAGCGAGAACCTCGCCGCACGCGAGCCCTACTTTGGCAGGGAGACAGACCTCTCCCGCGTCCTGATAAACGGCTGGCTGCTGACGCAGGCGGCCCTCTCGCGAGTCTCCGGCGCCGATCCGGTGGAGCTGGTCTTGAGGTACGAGGCACTGGTCCTGATCTTTATGTCTCTGCTCGCCTTCTACGCGCTGGCGCGTGTGGCGATCCGGAACCCTTCTGGTGCCCTCTTCGCCGCCTGCACCTACGCGCTGCTGTTCGTGGTCGGACTTGACTTCTCGATCCGGTCCGATAGCGGCGAGTTCGTGGGTCGCATCGCCGAAGACAAGTTCGCCGCCCGCTTTCTCTTCCTGCCCGTCGCGCTCGCGCTCGCCGCCTCCTATCTGGAGGCCGGGAGACTCAGGCATCTGGCCTTCTTCGCCCTGGTCGTCTGGGGGATGATGGCGGTACATCCGGCGGGGTTCGCCATCACCGGCCTCTCGATGGCGGGCTTCGCTCTGGTGTACCTGGCGTTCAACGTGCGTCTGAGTCAGGCCTGGACGCGGATAGCCGGGCTTGCGGCGGCGGGTGTGAGCGTGCTCGCGCTGCCGGGAATCTCCCTCTACGCGGCGACCGGCGACTCTCTCACGGCCATCCTCAAGGACGCCGACATAAACTCTCACGATCCGGAGGTGCTGGCGAACATGGTCTTCGTCCGCCCCGGGCGGGAACGCATCTTCGAGCTGGGGGACGGACTGTACATCATGCATCCCTCGCTGCTGTTGAGCCCGGTCGTGATCCTCGGCTTTCTGGTGGGGTTGCCCTTTCTGGCGACGCGTCTCAACCGCAGTCTGGGAGCGCAGATGCTCGCCGGAGTTCTCGTCCTGGCGACCGTCGTCTGCTACGCACCTCCTGTCGCCACGTTCGTCGGCGATCACATCGTCCTGCCCGGCCAGCTGTGGCGCCTGGCGTGGCCGATCCCGCTCGCGGCCGCGCTCGCCTTCGGTTGGGCGGCCTGGCGGGCCTTCGAGAGAACGAGGGACACCCTCGGCGGGGCCGGACTGCGGGGACGCTTCGCCCGGGCCCTGCTCCCTGCGTTGGCTCTGGCGATGGCCGTCGCCGCCGCCCCGCACGCGCTGGCCGGCGTGGAGGACGTGCGGGACACGTCGAAGGTATCGTGCCTGGATCCGATCTTCGCCTGGATGGGCGAGAATATCGAGGAGCCCAGCGTCGTGCTCGCGCCGGACGCGCAGAACACCTGCATCCCTGCGTTCTCTGCGGAGGCGAACGTGGTGAGCCTGCGGGCGGGGCTTGTCTTCGAGGTGCTCCCCGAGTTGCAGCAGCGGGCGCACGGGGAGGTGGACGTTCCCCGGGGCGATCTGGACGTACGGGATTTCTTCAGCCCGCCTACAACCTACGGCGAAGGCATGGACATCCTGCGCCGCTACGGCGCAGATTACGTGCTGGCCTATAAAGGATCGCCCCTGGATGCCGGACTGAGGCGCCTTACCGACGATTTCGAGTACGTCGAGACGCCCGGGGAGACCTACAGCCTCTATGAGGTCATCCCGCGCCGGCAGGAGCTTCCGGAGAAGCAGGCGTAGGTGCCCTTCGGGAACGGCCTCTCAGGAAGTCACGGACCTCCTCGTTGAAGGTTTCGCCGCGCTCGTCGTGGGGCAGGAGGGCGGCGTCCCGGAAGATGCGGTAGGCGGTGCGCGGGTTGCGCCTGAGCCACTCGTTGAGCTCCGAGAGCGGCGGAGTTGTCGCCTCTCGGCCCCAGCAGATCATGGTCTGCTGCGGCACCCGCGGCCAGTAGCCCGCCGCGCCGAGGTTGAGCCTGCCCGCCACGAACGCCGTCGCAAGGTGCCTTGCCCCTCTCTGGTGCGCCGTACGCCAGTACTCGTCCACGAGCCCGCCCGTGACGCGGGCCGGATCGTGGTAGGCCATGTTCTGTAGGTAGTAGCGGATGCCGCGCCGGCTGACGAGGGCGTGGTAGAGCGAATCCCCGAGAAGCGGCGACCGGAAGAGACCGTACACGAAATCCCCGAGCCGCCCCGAGTCCCTCTCGAGGCTGCCATAGCCTGTCGGGCAGATCAGGACAAGCCTCCCGAAGAGGCGCGGACTCCTGACCGCGGCCGGGAGAGCGAGCGTCGCCGAGAGCGAGCTCGCAATGAGGTGCGTCCTCTCGCCGATCTCCTCCCGCGCGAAGTCCTCGACCTGCGCGGTGATGTCCTCGGGGACATACCGGCGGGCCGGCTTCTCCGAGAGCCCGCACCCGAGCAGGTCCGGAGCGTAGACGCGGAAGCTCCTCGACAGCTCAAGGAAGTTCTTCCGGAACTCGTAGGAGGAGGCGCCGGCGTAGATGCCGTGCAGCAGCAGCAGCGGTGGTCCCTCTCCGGCGACGGCGTAGGCTATCTTCCCGCCTCTCCACCGATATCGGCGCAGCTCCCCGCCGAGCCTGTCTCCGAATACGCCTCCCGCATCCTCCAGCATCCGGTTCCACACCGCGAGCCCGCCCGTCGCCGCCGCCAGCGCGAGCAGCCGCCCGAACCTGCCGTACAACCTTCCCTCTGCCATATCTCGAAACCTCCCAAAGTCGTTATCCCGGCATCCAGGCGGGCGCCGCCGCTCCTCTAACCCCGACGGTCGCGGAGCCGCCGGGCGTGCCGGTGCGCCGCCTCCGTCGCCTCTCTCAGAAAGCGCGCCACGGCCTCCCTCTCCTCATCCGAGAGGCCGCTCTCGAGCCCCCGCATCTCCTGGACGTAAGGCCGCAGGTGCTCGAGCGGCGCGTAGACTCCCGCCTCGGCTAGACACACGAGGGCGCTCCTGCGGTCCTCGGGGTTCGGCACACGCACCACGTAGCCTCTGGCCTCCAGCCGGTCCACCAGCGCCGTAACCGCCCCAGGACTCATGTAGAGCCTCTCGCCCAGCCGCCGCAACGTCATCGGACCGGCAGCCTGCAGGTGCTCCAGCGCCATGAGCTCCGAGACCTCCAGGCCCA
>JBFLXF010000385.1:0-3367 GCA_040757515.1 Actinomycetota bacterium | reverse complement strand
CGCGGCCCAGCAGTCCGAATAGCCCGCCCCGCTTCGCCGCCGGTTCTTCGGCCGGGACCGGCTCCGCGCCCGTCTCCAGCGGGCAGAGGTCCACGAGGGCGGCCAGTGTCCTGTCTTCGAGGTCTGTGGAGAGCACGCCCGGTGTGCCATAGGGCGCATCGGGGTCCACGGCGACGGAGGGCAGCTCCAGGCGTCGGGAGACGAGGCGCGCCTCGAAGGCGGCGTCGAGGCCGAGCAGGTTCGCCGAGCGTCCGGAGACAAGGACCACCATACGCGCCCCGCGGAATCCGGCGGCGGCCTCGATCACGCGCGAGGCCAACCGTCCCTGCTGCGGAGGGCGATCCGGATCGAGCAGGACGAAGACTACCCGTGGGTTGCGCTCCCGGCGCGGCAGCAAGGGCGAGGGGGCGGCGTAGAGGGACTGGACGGCGTGCGCCTCCGCCCGGGTGCCCACCACGACGAAGAGAGCCCCTGGGAGCCTCTCCGCCAGGCCGTTGACGGCGTGCAGGGGAGAGAGGACGTCGGATACCCCGGACTCGTTGAGAATCGTCAAGGTCCCTCCTCGGCCACCAGAGCGGGCGCGTTCCCCGGGCGCGACCCGATCCTAGTTTAGAGCGTCGAGGGTCTCCAGCGCCAGCTCCATCATGTTGTCCACGCTCCGGCGTAGATCCTCATCGCTGATGCGCACGATCTCTTCCCCGATCGTGTCCGAGACCGTCAGCAGACACCCCGCTCGCACGCCGTTCATCGCGGCCAGCGTGAAGATCGCCGCCGCCTCCATCTCCACCGCCAAGACCCCGAGCTCGTGCCAGAGCTTATGCGGGTTCTCGGTGCGGTCGTAGAAGAGGTCGGAGCTTACGATAGGTCCCAGGTAGGTGCGCCTCCCGGCGGCCTCGGCGGCGTGGTAGGCGGCGTGCACGATATCGAAGTGGGCCGCCGGAGCGTAGGGGACGCCGCGCGTCATAGACTGCACTGTACCGTCGGCGGGCGCGGAGGCGGTGGCGACCACAAGATCCCCTAGCTGCATCTCCGGGTGGTAGCCGCCGCAGGTTCCGACGCGCAGCAGGTTCTTCGCGCCGAGCATGATCAGCTCCTCCGTTACGATCGCCGCGCTCGGACAGCCCATCCCGGTCGTCTGCACTGAGACGGGTCTCCCCTTGTACGTTCCGGTGTAGCCGAGCATCCCGCGCTCCTCGGTAACGAGCCGTGCGTCCTCGAAGAAGTTTTCGGCGATGTATCTCGCCCGTCTCGGATCCCCCGGCAGGAGTACGTTCTCCGCGATCTCACCCTGCTCCGCCCGAACGTGTACCGGCATGCGCTCCTCCCTCCGGTTGCGTTAGATCTCAGGCTTCGGGTCTTCGCCGGTCACTGCAACCTGATGCCCGAAGCCTCCCATCACAGGCTGTCCAGGATAGCAGGGGGTGGCTCCACGGGCTCGCCTGAGAGCCGTAACGCCTCGCGCACGAACTCCGTGGCCCTCTCCGCGTTTCGCGAGCCGTAGAGGCGGGCGACGGGCTCTCCCTCCTCCACCCGCTCGCCGACCCGCACAAGGACCTCGACGCCCGCTCCATGGTCTATCCGGTCGTCCTTCTTCTCCCTCCCCGCGCCCAGGACAAGCGCCGCCCGCGCCACGCCCAGGGCGTCGAAGCGGGCGACGTACCCGGATGCCGGGGCGGTCACCTCCCGCACCTCGCCGGAGACGGGCAGCTCCTCCAGGGCCCCGTCGTCGCCGCCCTGGGCCCGGACGAACTCGCGCAGCTTCTCGTAAGCGGAGCCGGAGGCGAGGGCCTCTTCGCAGGCGCCTTGCGGGTCCGTGACGCCCTTTAGCTCCAGCAGGCGCGCCGCGACGTGCAGGACCTCCTCCCTCAGGTCTTCGGGCACCCTCTCGTTCCTGAGGAGCCGCACGCTCTCTCGCACCTCCAGGGCGTTGCCGACGGCGCTCCCGAGGGGGTTGTCCATGCCGGTGATCAGGGCCGAGGCTCTTATGCCCATGTCTTCGCTTAGACGCACGAGCAGCTGCGCGAGCTCGCGGGCCTGCTCCGTGGTCTTCATGAACGCCCCGGAGCCGCGCTTGACGTCGTAGAGCAGATGCCCGGCCCCGGTCGCGGCCTTCTTGGAGACTATGGAGGATCCGATGAGAGGCAGCGAGTCCACCGTGCCGGTCGCGTCCCTGAGAGCGTAGATGGCCCTGTCCGCGGGGGCGAGGTCCCCGGCCTCGACGATGGCGAGCCCGATCTCCTCCACCTGCCGCTCGAACCGCTCCCGCGATAGGCTCACCGAGAGGCCGGGGATGGACTCCAGCTTATCTATCGTACCGCCGGTGGTCCCCAGTCCCCTCCCCGAGAGCTTGGCGACCGGCGCCCCGCAGGCGGCCACGATGGGCAGCGCCGTGAGGCTCACCTTGTCTCCGACCCCGCCCGTGGAGTGCTTGTCTACGCACTCCGGGAAGGAGTAGGTCTCCCCGGAGGAGGCCATCGCCCGCGTCAAAGCCAGCGTCTCCTCGTAGCTCATGCTCCGGATGAAGATCGCCATGAGCAGCGCGGCCATCTGGTAGTCCGGTATCTTCCCGAGCGTGTACCCTTCCACCACCCTCCGGATGAGCCCCTCCGAAAGCTCGTCGCCGGACTTCTTCCTCTCTATAGCCTCCAGCACAGCCTCAACGTACGACAATACTCCTCCCGACGCCCGCCTCTGGGACTACGACCATCTTAAACACCTTTCATAGTCAGGGCATCTTTGAGACGATCAATGGGGGCGCGTAAGTCTGCGCCGCCGTAAGATTGGAGCTTGCAAGAGAAGGAGGAAGCGGTGATCGAGCGAGAAGTGGTGGTGGTGCCGGCTGCGGGGTTGCACGCCCGACCAGCGGCGCGGTTCGTGAAGGCGGCCAAGGGGTTCAGCTCTGACATAGTCGTCATAAAGGACAGCCGCGAGGCTAACGCCAAGAGCTCTCTGAAACTGATGACCCTGGGAGCCAAGCACGGAGACAGGGTCATCATCAGGGCGGAGGGCGAGGATGAAGAGCGGGCCGTCGAGGCTCTCGTCGCCATACTCTCTGAAGAGGAGCAGTAGTCGATGCCCGGCAGGCGTCTCGAGGGTGTGGCGGCCTCCGAGGGTGTCGCCGTTGGTCCCGCTTTCGTCCACGCTCCCCAGGAGCTTGAACCGGAGCGGACCAGGATCTCAGAGGCGGAGGTCGAGGAGGAGCTCGCGAAGTTCCGCGAGGCGGTCGGGGCGGTGGTCGCCGCCATCTCGCGCACCCGCGACGAGTTGAGGGAGGCGGGCTCCGGGGAGGCGGAGATACTCGACGCCCACATCGAGCTCGCCGGGGACCCCGAGCTGGCCGAAGGGGTCGAGGAGCGCGTGCGGAGCC
>JBFLXF010000384.1:0-3379 GCA_040757515.1 Actinomycetota bacterium | reverse complement strand
AGCATGTCCGGCAGACCGGCGGCCCGGATCTTGGCCTGCGCTTTCTCGATGTCGTATTCGACGAAGCGGTAGCTCAGGCGATGCCCCTGCGCAAGGACGTAGGAGGCGAAGGTGTCCCCGTCGCGCGGCTGACCCACCGAGCCGGGGTTCACCAGATACGGGCCGTTTACGCCGAGGTCCAGCACGCCGCTCTCCAGCACGCTTCCGTTTGGGGCGGGCACCACCATCTTCACGTGCGTGTGCCCGAAGAAGCAGACCGGCACCCCGGGATACTCGCTCTCCAGGATCGCCAGATTCTCCCTCGCCGCCGCCGTGTTGATAATGTACTCGTCCGGATCCCGGATCGAGCCGTGCACAAAGAGGGCGTCGCGGCTCTGCATCATGCGCGGCCTCGTTCGCAGGAACTCGGCGTTCTCCTCGCTCAGGTGTTCCCGCGTCCACAAGACGGCCGCCGCTGCTACCGGGTTGAACCAGTTGAGGTCTGTAGAGAGATCGGTTACGGCGAGGTCGTGGTTGCCGGATAGGGTGGGCATCTCCCACTCGCGCACTAGCTTACAGCACTCGTCGGGCGAGGCTCCGTACCCGACGACGTCCCCGAGGCAATAGACTATCTCTACCTCTTCGGGTATGTCCGCCAGTACGGCCTCGAGCGCCTCCAGGTTGCCGTGAATGTCCGAGATTACCGCATACATATCCAGGGTGCGGCGTAGTATAGCAGCAGGCACCCGCCTGTCAGGCGGAATCCCGGGCCGATTGAACAGTATCCGTGCCTGCGGTAACATCCACGGGCGGTCTTCGCGCGGGCCCGTAGCTCAGGGGATAGAGCAACGGTTTCCGGGGCCGTGTGTCGCAGGTTCGAATCCTGCCGGGCCCGCCCATCTCTCTCAGTAAACGGCGCGTCTTTTCTTGCTGTTCTCTTCGGTCCCAGCCTCATCGTTTGTGCACCTTGACGAACGATGAAGACGGCTCTCGTGGCGGACACCCGCCACGGGCACCCGCGGCAGGTACCCCGGAGGAGAGGGCCCCGTTTACAGGGGGGTACAGGCTATTAACGACGCCGTGAGTGGCGGAGTGGCCGCCTCAGTTGGCTGTTAGCCCGCGCGGCGCTAGGGGAGGGGTGTCCGGGACGTGGTCCGCACCGGACACCCCTGAGGCGCTGCGAGACCGGAGCGCTACCTGATCGTGAAGGACCACGCTCTCTGGCCGACGTTGCCGGCGCCATCTCTGACCATCACCTCGACTCTCTTCTTGCCTTTGGACAGCTTCGGCGAGTTGTAGAAGAGCCGGTCGGTGCCCCGGTCATAGGTATACCGGGTGGCGGGGATCTGCTTCCCGTTTAGGTATAGCTTCACGTTTGCCTTGGCGAGGTCCGTAACGTTGTCCTTGACCGTCGCGCCGATAGTCGGCGTGAGGTTTCGGATGGTCGAGCCTGGAGCGGGGCGCATCCCGCTGATGGTCGGTCTTACGGTGTCCACCGTCCATCTGCGCGCCGCAGGGGTGGCGTCCGTGTTGTCAGCGGCGTCGGTGGCTCGCACCCGAAAGGTGTGCGAACCGTTAGCCAGTCCTGAGTAGACCTTCGGGGAGGTGCAGGGGGCGAAGGGTGCGCCGTCCAGGCTGCACCTGAAGGTCGAGCCCGTTTCGGTGGAGAGGAGCGAGAAGCTCGCCGAGGTGGCGCTGGTGATGTTCGGTGGGCCGGAGGTAATAGTGGTGTTTGGCGGGATGGAGTCCTGTTGCCAGTCGGGCTTCGTGTCGTTGGCGGCATGGGCGTGGAGGACTCTCTGATCCGACCCGTCGGCGTTCATCGTCCAGATGTCTCGGTTGGTGCCCGAGACGCTCGCCACGTAGGCGATCTTCGCCCCATCCGGCGACCAGGTCGGATCGGTGTCGCTGACCGAGGCACTGGTGTCTGTCACGTTGACCTTTCCGCTGCCGTCGGCGGCGTTCATCGTCCAGATCTCCGGCTCACCACCGGTCAGGGAGTTGGAGTAGGCGATCCGGTCACCATCGGGCGACCACGACGGGCCGTCGTCGTGGCCCTGGTAGACGGGACTGGTGGTATTCGGTGTGAGGTTGGTCTGTCCGGTGCCGTCGGCGTTCATCACGTAGACATTGCGGTCGGTGTCGTTGAAGGGTGGAGCGCTGCGGGCGCTGACGAAGGCTATTCTGTCTCCATCCGGCGACCAGGCTGGTTGGGTGTCGTGGAAGGAGTTGTCGGTGAGCCGTTCCCGTCCGGTACCGTCGGTGTTTACTACCCAGATCTCGAAGTCCCCGTCGCTGGCGACGAACGCTATCCTGGAACCGTCGGGTGACCATGCTGGCTCGCTCTCCGCAACAGCCATGCTCGTGAGCCGTCGCGATCCGGTGCCATCGGCGTTCATCACGTGAAGGTCGTTGTCAGGGCCCTTGAAGGCCACCTTCGTGCCGTCTGGCGAGAAGGCAGGGTCGGAGTTGCCTCCGTTGGGGAAGGTGAGCCTTGTCACCCCCGTGCCGTCGGGCTTGACGGTGTAGATCTCACCGGCTCCCACGTCTCGGTTGCTGACAAAGGCGATCTTACCGTTTCTGCCCGTGAAAGCCGCTTCCGCAGGGTTGGCGGCCACCGACATGCACAGAGCCACGGCGACGATAGCCAGCGCGCTGAACGACTTGAGCCGATCGATCTTCATCATCCGTCTTCTTCCTTTCCGGGCACGTTTCTCTCCACATCCCGCTCCGGTGGAACCATCGGGATCTCCTCAAGCAGGCGAGATCGCCTCCGAAACGGACCCCGTATTCGAGGGCGGTCGTCAAGCCTCTTCGAGCGCAAGACAGGGGCACAGTGTAGTCCTGGGGTCAGTCTGGGGTATCACCCAAATGAGGTATTTCTTGAGGCAAGGGGCTCACCTCATCGCTTCCGGCTCCCGAAGTGCTTTACCCCCCAGGGGTCGCGCGGCGCTTGAGCAGGGAGGTCGCGGACCTCAGCTCTTCCGTGCCGAGCAGGTGAGCCACCGCGAGGTATGCGCCGAGCGAGACGCCGCCCAACCCTACGACGATAAGCAGGCGTTCGAGCAGTTCGCCTCCGGCTCCGACAAAGGCGACCCCGAGGGTGGCGATGAGGTACATGACCGCTCCGGCGACCAGTATCCTGGCGAGCGAGGAGGCCATCCTGCGCCCGTCAAGGCGTTTTAGCTCCCGCCGCATCGCCAGGAGCAGCGCGGCGGCCAGGACCGCGTAGGCGCAGGAGAAGGCGAGGGCGACGCCGGCGAGGCCGAGAGGGGTCGCCGCAAGCGCGTAGGCGAGAACGACGTAGACCGCGAGCAGGCCGACGTTCAGGAGCGCAGGAGTCTTCGTATTCTGGCGGGCGTAGAACGAGCGCACGAGCACGAAGTACGCCGCGTAGCCG
>JBFLXF010000383.1:0-3383 GCA_040757515.1 Actinomycetota bacterium | reverse complement strand
CAGAGGCGAGGCCGGGGGGCGAAGATAATAGGTTCCAGGCAGCGCGGCGGCGTCCCGCTCTCTGCCGCGCCGTGGTAGTTTGTGGGCAAGGTCGGGCGGGGAAGGAGACCACCGACCCGTTCTGGACGGAACTTCAGGGCCGCAAGGAGGTCGAGAGTGACGCAGATAAGAGGCGAGACCCTCGGTACCGGGCAGTTGCAGGAACTGGCGCAGCAACTGAGGGTAGACTCCATCCGGGCGAGCGGGGCTGCGGGCTCCGGGCACCCGACGTCGAGCATGTCGGCGGCGGACCTGATGGCCGTGCTGATGAGCAAGTACCTGCGCTACGACTTCGACGACCCCGATAACCCCACGAACGACCACCTGATCTTCTCGAAGGGCCACGCCTCGCCTCTCCTCTACTCGATGTACAAGGCGGCGGGTGTCATCTCGGACGAGGAGCTCCTCTCCTTCCGCAAGTTCGACAGCCGCCTTCAGGGCCACCCGACTCCCGCCATCCCTTGGGTGGACGTCGCGACCGGCTCCCTCGGCCAGGGGCTGCCCATAGGCGTCGGCGTCGCTCTCGCGGGCAAGAAGCTCGACGATATCCCCTACCGCGTCTGGGTGCTCTGCGGCGACTCCGAGATGGCGGAGGGCTCGATGTGGGAGGCCTTCCAGCATGCCTCCTTCTACGGGCTGGACAACCTCGTGGCCATTCTGGACATGAACCGCCTCGGCCAGACGCGCGAGACGATGGACGGCTGGAACGACGACCACTACGCGAGGCGCGCCGAGGCCTTCGGGTGGCACGCGGTCCAGATAGACGGCCACGACCCCGGCGAGATAGACCGCGCCTACGCCGAGGCCCTGGAGACCACCGGCAGGCCGACCCTCGTCATAGCGAAGACCAGAAAGGGCCGCGGCGTCTCCTTCCTGGAGGACAAGGGCGGCTTCCACGGCAAGCCCGTCGCCGAGGAGCGCTACGATGAGGCCATACGGGAGCTCGGCGGCGAGAGGAATCTCGTCGTGGAGGTGCGGAGGCCCGAAGGGCGCGACGGCTCGCGTCCCTCCGGCTCCGGCGTCGGCGTCGAGCTGCCGGCCTACGAGGTGGGCGACTCGGTGGCGACCCGCGCCGCCTACGGCGAGGCGCTCGAGGCCCTGGGCTCCAGACCCGACGTCGTCGCTCTCGACGGCGAGGTGAGCAACTCCACCTACTCCGAGAAGTTCGCGGCGGCACACCCCGATCGCTACTTCGAGATGTTCATCGCCGAGCAGCAGATGGTCGCCGCAGCGGTGGGGCTGCAGGTGCGCGGCTATGTCCCCTTCGCCTCCTCCTTCGCCGCCTTCCTCACCCGCGCCTACGACTTCATAAGGATGGCGGCCATAAGCGGCGCTAATATCCGGCTCTCGGGCTCGCACGCCGGAGTCTCCATCGGCGAGGACGGCCCGTCGCAGATGGCGCTCGAGGACCTCGCCATGATGCGCGCCGTCCACGGCTCGACGGTGCTCCACCCCTCCGACGCCAACCAGACGGCGAAGCTCGTCGCCGCGATGGCCGACCTCGACGGCATCAGCTTCATAAGGACCCTGCGCCCGAAGACACCCGTGATCTACGGCCCCGACGAGGAGTTCGAGGTGGGCGGCAGCAGGGTCCTCCGCTCCTCCGAGGAGGACGCCGTTACGGTCGTCGCGGCGGGCATCACCGTCCACGAGGCCCTCGCGGCAGCCGACGAGCTGCGAAACGACGGCATCAACCTCCGCGTTATAGACGCCTACTCCGTAAAGCCCATAGACGCCCGGACGCTGCGCGAGGCGGCGGTCGCCTCCGGGGGAAGGGTCGTCGTGGTCGAGGATCACTGGCCGGAGGGTGGCCTGGGCGAGGCCGTCCTCTCGGCGCTCGCGGGCGACGAGCTCGCCGACGACCTGGCCTTCAGGCACCTCGCCGTAAGGGAGATGCCGGGGTCCGGCTCCCCGGAGGAGCTCATGGACGCCGCGGGCATCAGCGCGAGCCACATAGCCCGCGCCGCCCGCGAACTGGCCGGGCGCTAGAGGCACTAGGGAGGCACACATGAACGAGAACCTGAGGAAGATGCGGGAGCTCGGTCAGGCGCCGTGGGTGGACGAGATCTCCCGCGAGGACGTACGGAACGGCGGTCTGCGCCGGATGATCGAGAGCGGCATCGTCGGCGTGACCTCCAACCCGGCCATCTTCCAGAAGGCCATCGGGGGCTCCGACCTCTACGACGAGCAGCTCGGGGAGCTCGCGAGAAAGGAGGACGACCCGAAGGAGATCTTCTGGCAGATAGCCCGCGACGACATCCGGGACGCCTGCGACATCTTCTTTCCCGTCTACGAGGAGACCGGCGGCCAGGACGGCTTCGTCTCGCTGGAGGTCCAGCCGGAGATCGCCTACGACGCCGGCGCCACGGTAGAGGAGGCGATGCGCCTGCACGAGATGGTGGACCGGCCCAACCTCTTCGTCAAGATACCGGCGACCCTGCCGGGGCTGGTGGCGATAGAGGAGATGATCTCGCGCGGCAAGTCCATTAACGTGACCCTGATCTTCTCCCTCGAACGCTACCGCGAGGTCGCCCGCGCCTACATCCGCGGCATCGAGCGCCTCGTCGAAGGGGGCGGCGATCCCTCCGGCGTGCGCTCCGTCGCCAGCTTCTTTGTCTCCCGCATAGACACCGAGGCGGACAAGAGGCTGGAGCAGCTCGGCCGCGAGGACCTCAAGGGCAGGCTCGCCGTAGCCAACGCCAAGCTCGCCTACCGCGCCTACGGCCAGATCTTCGGCGGCTCCCGCTGGCGCTCCCTCGAAGAGAAGGGCGCCAACCGCCAGCGCCTCCTCTGGGCCTCGACCTCCACGAAGAACCCCGACTACCCCGACACCCTCTACGTGGACAGCCTCGTCGGCCCGGAGACCGTCAACACCATGCCCAAGAAGACCATCGAGGCGGTCATGGACCACGGCGACATAAGGCCCACGCTCACCGAGGGCGTCGAGGAGGCCGCGCGGCTGCTCGACCGGCTGCGCGAGGCCGGCCTCGACTACGAGGACGTCACCGACGTGCTCGAGAAGGAGGGCATCGAGAAGTTCGCCGATCCGTTCAACGAACTGCTCGAGGAGATAAGGAGCAAGGGCCGCGAGCTGGTAAGCGGGTAGCGACGACCGATAGCTCCGACCGAAGGGAGAAGTTTTGGATATAGGCATCTGGGGCATGGGCCGGATGGGCTTCAACATGGCCCGCAGGCTCGTGGACAAGGGGAGGCACCGCGTGGTCGCGGGCAACCGCTCGCCCGGCAAGGTGGACGAGGCGGTGGAGCACGGAGCCGAGGGCGCCTACACGGTCGAGGAGTTCGTCGAGAAGCAGAAGGTCCCGAGGGTGCTCTGGAGCATGCTC
>JBFLXF010000382.1:0-3388 GCA_040757515.1 Actinomycetota bacterium | reverse complement strand
AACCGCCGCAGAGATAACCGTCAACCGCACCGGCGGAACCACCTGCCTCGGATGGGCCGCCGAGTTCCTGGAGGCAACGTTGCGTGCGGACTTCGGCCTCCATCCTCGCACCATAGCCTGCGTAGACCACAGAAGCCCGGAGGAGCAGCGGCAGCAGCCCTACATGGAAGGCGAGGTGATCGACATAACCAGCGAAGGAGAGGAGCGGTAATGGAGAAGATAGAGGCCACCTTCCGGGTCGTCACCCCGATGTTCATCAGCGGTGCGGAGCAGGAAAAAGCCGAGCTGCGGGTGCCCTCCATAAAGGGCGCTCTGCGCTTCTGGTGGCGGGCGCTGGCCTGGAGCAGATACGGCGACCTGAAGAAGATCCGCGAAGAAGAAGATCGCCTCTTCGGCAGTACGAATACGGGTCAGTCTATGTTTTTGGCAAAGGTTAAGGAAGATGATGTCTCTTCGCTTTCCACCGGGAAACAGGTAAGTGGCGGCATTGCATATCTGGGCTATGGGATAGCCGAGTACAAACGAGAGAGAAGAAGAGTTGAGACGATCCGGGACGCCATAGCTCCTGGCAGCCAATTCCTCCTACAAATCTCCTTCAAGAAAGGGGCTGAAGTCCATAGAGACGAATTGCTGAACACCCTCTGGTGTCTGACCAATCTAGGTGGGATGGGCTCGCGTTCGCGGCGAGGTTTCGGCTCGATGGTGGTTACGGAGGTCGAAGGTGGCAAGTACCCATCTATTCCTCGCTCTGCAAACGAGCTCAAAGAACAGATAGAGCAAAAGCTTAGAGAGTTTAGAATACACGAGCTTCACAAGCTGCCGGAGTACACGGCTCTTTCCGGACATACTACTGTCATGATCTGGCCGTTGCACACGAGATCCTGGGAACAGGCCCTGGAGAAGGTGGGTAGCAGGCTCAACGCTTACCGCTCTTCGCGGCAAGAGAGAAACTTTCTCGACGACAGGAACCTCATCCGTGACTACGCCTACGGAAGAGCCCATCCGTCTTATGCCCCGAGAAGGACGATCTTTGGATTGCCGCACAACTACTTCTTCGTAGACACCAAGACCAACATCCCAATATCTGGACCAAGCAGGGAGCGCGACCGCAGGGCAAGCCCGCTGTTTATGCACCTCCATCAGCTAGAGAACAAGGAGCTTGTGGCGGTACTGAGCCTAATCCCTGCTAGTTTCCTACCCAAAGGATCAAAGGCAAAGGTAGGACCAGCAGTCCAGAACAAGCGCCGTATAGCCGACGAAGTTCTCGTTAGACCGCCTAATGACTTCTCTCCGATAAAGGAGTTCCTCTCCAGTCTCTCCCAGGAAACCCTGGAGGTCCAGGTATGAAGATCCTCCACTTCACCCTCGGCCCGGTGCAAGGCTTCGTCTCCCAGGCGCGGCGCACCCGAGATCTTTGGGCGGGTTCGTTCTTGCTCTCCTACCTCTCCGGACAGGCGATGAAGGCGGTGATCGAGGGCAACGGTGAGATCACCTTCCCCGAGGTCGGCACCGGAGAAAAGCCCAAGGACCCGCTCCTCGCCGCGATCCTGAAGAAGCCCCTTTCCAATGACCCGAAGCCGGAGATCGGCTCGCTCCCCAACCGCTTCAAGGCCCAGGTGCCTGAGGGGTTCGACCCGAAGAGTTGCGAAGAGGCGATCCAGAGCGCCTGGAAGAGCATCGCGGATAAAGTCCGGGAGCGATACGTCGAGCCGGTATCGGGCTATGGCAATGGCACGGAGGAGATCTGGGAGCGGCAGGTTGCCAGCTTCTGGGAGATGAGTTGGGTGGTTGGACCGGACCCCGGCGACCGCAGCGACCAGCGCTGGCTGGATAGACGCAAGAACTGGCGCGCTTACCAGCCTCCCGTAGAGCCCGGTGACAAATGCACCCTGATGGGAAGCTGGCAGGAGCTCTCCGGCTACGTGCGCGCCAGGGAGCGTGGGGAACAAGAAAAGTTCTGGCAGGAAGTACGGGAGAAGACCGGCGCCCTCAACCTCGGCGAGCACGAACGGCTTTGCGCCATAGCCCTCATCAAGCGGCTCTTCCCGGAGGTCGCAGAAGAAGCCATCGGCTGGAGACTCAGCGCGAGGACCTGGCCCTCGACGCCGTACATGGCGGCTGTACCCTGGATCGAGGAGGCTCACGAAAAGCCCGAAGCCCAGGAATACCTGCGCCTCGTCGAAGGCAGCGGAGCCCGAAGCTGGGCCTTCGGCGAGTACAGCGCGAGGCTGGAATGCCTCCGGCAAGCCGGAAAGTTCGCCAAGCTCGACGGCAACTTCTTCCACAGGACGGCGCTCGAGAACGAGCGGGCCACCCTCGAACTGGCAGAAGAAGACGAACGCAGGCGGCTTCTGGAAGGGCTCTCCGAACTCAACGAGGCGGTGGGCCACCCCGCCTCCCCCTTCTACGCGCTGCTCCTGATGGACGGCGACAGGCTCGGCAGCCTGCTGCAGAACGAGGAGATAGAGCCCGAAGATATCTCCCGGGCGCTGGCGGAGTTTACCTCAGAGGTAGACGGCATCGTCCGCAACCACTGCGGCAGGACGATCTACGCCGGAGGCGACGACGTGCTCGCCCTCCTGCCGCTCGACCGGGCGCTGGACGCAGCGACGGAGCTCAGAAGACGCTTCCTGGAAGCCTTCGAAGAGGTGCTGGGGAGCCGGCGGCCTACAGGTGAAGACGGCAAACCTCTCAAGACCACCATCTCCGCCGGGCTGGTCTTCGCCAACTACCGCACCACCCTACGAGCCGTGACCCGGGAAGCTCACCACCTGCTCCATAAGGTAGCTAAGGACAGAAACGGCCGCGACAGCATCGCCGTGAGCGTGCTAACGGGCGGCGGGCGCACCGTCGAGTGGGTCTCCGGCTGGGACGAGAGCCCCGGAGAAGAAGCCACGATCACGCAGGCGCTAAAAGAGCTCGGCCACTCCCTCGACGAGCAGTTCGCGAGCAGGTTCTTCTACAACGTGCGCGAGCGCTTCAAGGTGTTGACCGGAGAGGATGATCACAAGCTCATCCCCGGCCTCGACGCAGAGAAGCTGCTGGTCGCCGAGTACCTGAAGAGCGGGGAGCACGGAGATACCAGCAAAAAAGAGGCTGAAAAGCGCGTACAACAGCTCCTGCGCGTATGCCGCAGGCGCAAGGGAGGCGAAGAACCGGACAAGAGCACCCTGGACGTGTCCGGCGCGCTCCTGGTGCGCTTCCTGGCGACCAAAGGTCAGGGGGTGGAGAGATGAACTACTACCGGCTGGAGCCGCTCGACACGCTCTTCTTCGGCGACGGCAGCCCCTTCAACGCCGGCGAGACGGGTCAGATGGAGGTCGAGGGCACCTTCCCCCCGAGCCCGACGACGGTCGTGGGCGCGCTGCGGGCGGCCTTCGCCCGGGAG
>JBFLXF010000381.1:0-3388 GCA_040757515.1 Actinomycetota bacterium | reverse complement strand
CCGCTCCATCCCGAAGCGCCGCGCGAGACGCGGCGCGGCAGGTGAGAGCAGAGCGAAGGCAAGGAGCGGCAGGGTAGTCAGCATGCCCGCCACCCCGTGGGAGACGCCAGTATCCGCCCGGATCTCCCCGATCAGAGGCGCGACCGAGGTGAGCGCCGGCCGCAGATTCGCCGCCAGCAGCAGAACGGCAGCCACGAGCAACGCTCCGCGGAGACGCGAAGAGAAGGGATGACCGAACCGTTTGGTCATACCCGCCTCTCCATCCGCCGTGCCGAATCTCCAAACCGCGCCCCTTCTCCGATCATCGCACCGTCATCTTACCCCCGAGGGCCGCAGATCCGCTATCGGCGAACCCGCCAGCGAAAATCCCATGCAAAACCGGCATAGCCAGTTCGATTGCGTGGTGTGTTACCATCGCAGTGATAAGAGTATTTGCTTCATAAATGTCTTATGGGTGAGAGGGTTGATATGAAGCGCGTTCTACTCGTTGAGGATCACCCGGCATTTCGCAAGGCCCTCGTCCTGTTGCTCGAACGGGAGCCCGGGCTCAAGGTGATGGGGCAGGCTGGGTCGTACGCCGAGGCCCGGGAGCTGGGCCTGATCGAGAAGGGTTTCGATATCGCGGTCCTGGATGTCCGGCTCCCTGATGGGGACGGGCTGGAGTTGATCCGGGAGTTGCGGGCGACCAACCCCGGCATCGCCATCCTGGTGCTCACCATAACGCTCGACTCCGGGGACATCGTGAGGGCGAGGCGGATGGGCGCGGATGAGGTGCTCGGCAAGCACACGCCTCTGAGAGAGATCGTAGCGGCGGTCAGGAGGCTTGCCGGAGTCCGGTAGCCTCTTTAGCTGCCGCAGGGTCCTTGCGAAGAGTGGACCCGGTCTCGTCCACCGCCGGATAGACGGTGGCAAGAAGGGGGATAGGTCCCCAGGATCCGGGCCAAGTAGCTTCAGAGTGCGCGCAGCATCTTCAGGCGTGGCAATGACCACCCCATCGAAGAGTCTTATGTCCCGGAGCGCCTTCCCGATAGCCTCCCGGTGGAAGCGTGGCTCTATGGCTATCAGGATCTTTGTCCTCTGCTCTTCGCACCGGCGCTGGCGGGCGCAACGCTCGTCTCTATCCTCGAACATACACCGGGACTGCGTCTCCCCAGGATAAGACCCAAAGCCCTGCCTCCAGGTTACCGCGCCGGTACGCTCCCGATCTTCCCGGAATCCGGCGTGCCCCGTCTGCGGTTCCGGCTATCCTCAGATAGCCATTCCGGGCCAGTGCGCCGCTCTAGGACCACCACCGGTCCAGGAACGCACCGGCCATCACCACCGCCAGGAGGCGAAGCGTCTGGATGGCCAGCACCAGCGGCGCGTCGGCCCCACTGCCCAGAGCCATGATCGCAACAGAGTCTATGCCGCCGGGCGTCGTCGCGAGGTAGGCCGTAAGCCCGTCTACGGGCGTGAGCGCGGCCAGCATCCACCCTAGCCCGGCGCAACAGATCACGAGTCCCACGCTGAACGCAAGTACGAGCGGCACGAGTTGCGCCGCCTGCCGCACGGAGGTCCTGTCGAATAGCAACCCTACGTAGAGACCGAGGACGAGATAGGCGGCTTGGGGAACCCCCGGCGGCCACGCCAGGTGCAGCACGCGAAGCTCTTCCAAAGACACACCGAGCAAAAGCGGCCCCATCAGGCCGCCCGCTGGCAGACGCAGCCGGGTCCCCGCCCACGCTCCGACCGCCGCGACGAGCACGGTGAGAGCATATACGGTCCAGATGTTCTCGAAGACCATCTCTGCCGCGGGCACCGGAGGCTGCAGTCCTTTCTGAGCCGCAGAGGATGCCTCCGGCCCGAGCCACAGGCGGGAGACGACGGCAGCCGAGAAGACGACCACGACCACGCGCGTATACTGCATGAGGGCCACGTGACGTGGGTCAGCGCCTAAAGGGTCGCTCATCGCGAGCATACCCGAGGCGGCACCCGGCAGGGCACCGAGGACAGCCGTCCTGCCATCGAGGCGAGCCAGGCGAGAGAGTAAGACACCTGAACCCAGACTCAAGAGCAGGGTGCCCGCGACGACCAGGACGACGGGGAGCCAGGCATTGGCGATAAGGGGCACCACCGAGGGCCGGAAAGAGGCGGCGAGTACGCCGCCCACGACAGCCAGAGAGGCCTGTCGGCCCCAGGACGGCACCGTGGGGTGTTTCGGCCACGCGAGCGCCGCGACTACCGCCACGAACATGGGCCCGACCAGCCAGCCTGCAGGGACGTGCGCCGCATGCGCCACGAAACCCGCGAGCGCCGCTCCCGCGCCGAGCAGCCCCCACCCGGAAAGTCCTCTCATCCCCGCAAGGTGCACCGGGAGATCCCGTGCCGGCCTCTAACCGAGAGCATCGGCGGTCAGCTCGATCATGGCCGGGTGCAGCGGACCGTTGCTCGCCACAATCTCTCTGCCCTCGATGTCCAGCGGGCCGCCACGGTAATCCGTCGCCCTGCCGCCCGCCTCCTCCAGGATGAGGGCCGCCGCAGCGATGTCCCAAGCCCAGATCCCTCGCTCGTAGTAACCGTCGAGCCGCCCGGCGGCGACGTAGCAGAGGTCTATCGCTGTGGAGCCGAGCCGCCTCATACCGCGCGTCCGCGTCGCGAAGCGCCCGAAGAGATCCAGGGCCTCGGGCATCTTCTCCCGGTCGTAGGGGAAGCCGGTTGCTACAAGCGAGCGGATAAGCTCGCCGGTCCGCGACGTCCTTACGGGCTCGCCGTTGAGAGTAGCCCCTTCCCCGCGCCGGGCGAGGAACATCTCTTCTCTCAGCGGGTCGTAGACCACACCCAAGACGACCTCCTGTCCCCTCTGGAGGGCCACGGACACGGCGAAGAAGGGCAGGCCGTGCGCGAAGTTGACCGTCCCGTCGAGGGGGTCTACGATCCAGCGCTCCTCCCTCTTCCCCGGCGTCTTCCCGCCCTCCTCCGCAAGCATGCCGGAGCCGGGAAATGCTCCGAGGAGCACCTCCGCCAATACCCTCTCAGCCTCCTCATCCGTCTCGGTTACAAGGTCTACTTCGCCCTTGTACCTTATCCGCCTCTCGCGGCCGAACCCGGCCCGCAGAACCTCACCCGCCGCCCGAACCGCCTCGACGGCCACCTCGAGTTCCTTCGTCAACCCATCTCCCTTCTCGCTGCGACCGGCGCTCCACCCCCATGGTAGCCTGTGAACGCAGCTTGGTGGCGCATCGCCTACTGCCTCCCTCGATCCCCTGTAGAATGAGCGCACGATGGCGTTCTGGAGAGAGCTGGGCGAGAGGATCGTTGGCGCGCCCTCCATACTCTCGGCGGACTTCGCCCACCTGGCCGACGAGGTGGAGCGGGCCCGGCAAGGAGGGGCAGAGCTCGTCCACTTTGA
>JBFLXF010000380.1:0-3400 GCA_040757515.1 Actinomycetota bacterium | reverse complement strand
ACCCTCCGGGCGATCCCCAGCACGTGCCCCGGCTCCACCCGCCACTCGAACGGGTCGCCGAAGGCGGCGGAGAGCGTCACGGAGACCCGCACGCCGTCGAGGCGCGCCCGCTCGACGAGCCGCCCGGCGAGCTCCGTGGCCTCCTCCACGGTGGTGTTCTGGTTGCGATGGGCGAAGGTCTCCGTTACCGGGAAGGCGTAGCGCACCTCGTCCACGCCGGCCCGCACGGCCCGCTCGTAGCCCTTCTCGTTGAGGACGAGCCCGGCGTAGCTTGTGCCCTCGCGGCGGTCCAACCTCGCGAGCACCTCCTCGGCGCCGGCCATCTGCGGCACCCGCTTGGGGTTCACGAAGCTCGCCGCCTCGACGCGCGGAACTCCTGCGGCGGCGAGCCTGTCGCAGAGCTCCGCCCGGATCTCCGGCGCGAGTATTCTGTCCTCGTTCTGCAGGCCGTCGCGGGGGCCGACGTCCACTATCTCGACGCGCATCAGACGATCCCCCTCTCTCGCAGAGCGGCCAGTTCGTCTTCGTCGATCTTGAGCAGACCGCGATAAACCTCGTCGTTGTGCTGCCCCAGGGCCGGGCCGGTCCAGCGGACCTCTCCCGGCGTCCCGGTGAGCCGGGGCACGACGTTCTGCATGGGGAACGGCCCGATCTCCGGGTCCTCGACCTCGATGATGTTGCCGCGCGCGGCGTAGTGCTCGTCTTCGACCATGTCCCTTGCGGTGAAGACCTTGCCGGCGGGTACGCCCGCCTCGCGCATGGCTTCGAGTATCTCGTCGCCGGTGCGCTGCTTGGTCCACTCCGAGATCCTGGCGTCGAGCTCCTCCATGTTCTCGCCGCGGGCGTGGTGGGTGGCGAACCGCTCGTCCTCGGCCCACTCGGGGTGCCCGAGGGCCTTGGCCAACCGCCGGAAGACGGTGTCGGCGTTGCCCGCGATGAGCACGTAGTCCTCGTCGCTTGTCGGGTAGATGTTCGACGGCGCGACGAACGGCAGCACGGTCCCGGTGCGTCCCCGGACGTGCCCGGTCAGGACGTACTCGGGGATGGTGCTCTCCATGAGCGCCAGAACCGCCTCGTAGATGCCCACGTCCACCACCTGGCCCCGCCCGCCGTGGGCATCGCGGTGGTAGAGGGCCGTCAGCGCCCCCAGAGCGCCGAAGGTCGCCGCCAGGGAGTCGCCCAAAGAGATGCCCGTGCGCGGCGGCGGCAGATCGGGGAAGCCGGTCACGTGCCGGATGCCGCCCATGGCCTCGCCGATGGCGCCGAACCCCGCCCGCTCGCGGTACGGGCCGGTCTGCCCGTAGCCCGAGACCCGCACCATGACGAGTCCGGGGTTGGTCTCCGAGAGCCTCTCGTAGCCGAGGCCCCACCGCTCCATCGTGCCGGGCCGGAAGTTCTCGACGAGCACGTCGGCCTCGGCCACGAGCCTCCGCGCCATCTCCTGCCCCTCGGCCTCGCGCAGGTTGAGCGTCACGGACTTCTTGTTGCGGGCGATGATCGGCCACCAGAGGGTGCGGCCCTCCTTGCGGTGGCGTCCCCAGACGCGCATCGGGTCGCCGGTGCCGGGCGGCTCCACCTTTATGACCTCGGCACCGAAATCCGCGAGAAGCTGGCCGCAGAACGGGCCGGCGAGCAGGCTCCCCATCTCGACGACCCGCACGCCTTCGAGCGGGCGACCCCCGTTGCGTTCGTCAGTCATCCGTCTCCTCCTTCAGGGCCTTGATGACGAAGTCGCGGCCCTCGTAGACGTGCTCGCGCATCACGATCTCGGCCCGGTCGGCGTCGCCGTCCCGGAGGGCATTGAGGATCTGGCGGTGGTAGTGGTTGGAGATCATGCGTTCGTGCGGCCCGTACCAGAAGAACGCCTTGAACACAAGTGGAACCTCCACGGTGCGCCGGATGAGGCGCTCCAGCCTCTTGTTGCGGCTCGCGGCGATGATGGTGCCGTGAAACTCGTTGTTGAGGGCGACGAGGGTCCGGATCTCCTCCTCGTGGTCGGAGAACCGCCCCCCAAGCCCCTCCATCTCGTCGGCGAGCCTCTCTAACCTCTGCAGCTCCGGCTCCCGGATGCGGCTCGCCGCCCGGCGGGCAGCATGCCCCTCCAAAACCGCCCGCAGATCGTATATCTCCCATACGTCCTCGACGCTGAAAGAGCAGACCATCGCACCCCTGTTCGGCACGATCTCCACTAACCCCTCGGCCTCCAGCATCGTGAGCGCCTGCCGGATAGGCGTGCGGCTCACCCCAAGCCGCTCCGCGAGCTGCTCCTCGATCAAGCGCTCGTTGGGCGCGTACTCGCCCTCCAGGATGAGACGCCGCAACCGCTCAAAGACCCGTAACGGCCCCGGCCTCTCGCTCTTCCCCAAAGCGGTCGCCAACCGCCCCCCTTTCCGCCACAGCAGTTGTATACAATCTAGCGGCGGGCGGGGCTTGCGTCAAGTGTGATACATTGGCGGCTTTCTAGCTCTCAGGTTTTGGGCCCGGCAAGGTAGCGTAGGTGCCGCTCTGCTCGAAGGCGTGGGCGGCCCTGAGGAGGGTCTGCTCGTCCCACTTCTTGCCGACGAGCATCGCGCCTATGGGGAGGCCGCCGGAGAGGCCGCAGGGGATGGTGATCGCCGGGTGCCCGGTTACGTCGAAGGGGCTGGTGTTGGGGATCATCTCCAGGGCGCGGGCGACGACCTCCTCGCGCGGGGCGTCCGGGGGCGGTATCGGGGTGGCCTTCATCGGGAGGGTCGGCATGAGCAGAACGTCCACGTCTTCGAGGACACGGTCGTAGGCGGCGGCGAGCTTACGAGCGAGGTTCTGGGCCTTGGCGTAGTAGCGGCCGTGGTAGCGCTCCTGCATGTAACGCCCGAGGAGCATGGTCAGCTTGACGGTCTCGGAGAGGTCGTCGGCGCGCGTTATGCGGCCACGCGCGTAGGCGTCGAGCAGAGAGGTCGAGTAGTGGCCCTTCCAGTTCGTGCCCATGGAGTTGCCGAGCACCATCAGTTCGGTAGCGCCCTCTATGGCGATGGCGTTCCAGATGTGTATACCATCGCGGTGCAGGGGGATGCTGACCTCGGAGACCTGCGCGCCCATCTCCTCGAAGACGCGCGCCGAGCCGCGCACAGCTTCGTCCACGTCCTCTTCGGAGAGGTTCGGCCAGCCGAAGCCCTCGGCGAGCATGCCGACCCGGACACCTTCGGCCTCGCCGGTCAGCGAGCCGGTGTAGCCCTTGACGTGGATGTCCCTCTGGCGCGGGTCGAGGCCGTCCTCGCCGGCTATCGCCTCGAGAAGCAGGGCCACGTCGGAGACCGTGGCGGCCATGGGGCCGGTGTGGTCGAGCGTGAGCTCTATGGGAAAGACGCCGGTGTAGGGGACGAGACCGTAGGTGGGTTTGAGGCCGTAGATCCCGCACCAG
>JBFLXF010000379.1:0-3413 GCA_040757515.1 Actinomycetota bacterium | reverse complement strand
GCGCAGGCGGTTCGGATAGGGGAAGAGCTGGAAGATCATCTCCCGGAACGCCCTGTCCTCCGGCCTCCGCTCGTAGCGGCGCTCGACCTGTGCCCGCGTCGCCTCGATGAGCTTGTCGTACTGCACGCCGGAGGGACAGGCCGTGACACAGGCCATGCAACCGAGACACAGGTCGAAGTGCCTGACCATCTCGTCGTTCATCGGCTCCTCGGTGAGCCCCTTGTTCATGAGGTAGATGCGCCCGCGCGGGCTGTCCATCTCCTCCCCGAAGAGCACGTAGGTCGGGCACGTCGGCAGGCAGAAGCCGCAATGGACGCAGTCGTCTATGAGCTCCTTGTCCGGCGGGTGGTGGTCGTCGAAGGCCGGGAACGTCACGTCGCCGCTCTCGGTCTTCCTGCCGATGCCGACCGTCTGTCGCACGGAGCCGCTCGTGGCGTAGGTGCTCTGCCCCACGTCCTCGGGGCTGCCGGCGCCGACGGCGTTCGCCATCGCCTCCTCGCGGAACGTGCCCTCGTCGCGGCGCCTCTCGGTGCCGTCGGTGGCGTTGTAGCGGTCCTCACCGGCCCCGCCGCGACCGCCGTTGCGCTCCGTCACTAGATACCTCCCAGAAAGCGGCCGGGGTTCAGCGTGTACCCCGGATCGAACTTCTCCTTCACCCGGCGCGTGAGTCCCAGGTAGTCGCCCCCCGACCCCCAGACGCCGACGCGCCGCTTGAGCGAGACGGGCGCCTCGCGCACCACGACGCTCCCCCCGCGCCGGACCCGGATCTCGCGCACCTCCTCGACGAGCTCCGCCACGGCCCCCTCCTCGCCGGAGAGCCCGGCGTAGGTGACGCCCGTCCCGGCGTGACCCCGGATGCGCAACCCCAACCCCCGGCGCTCGGCGGCGCCGGTGAGCGAGGAGATCACGGCGGCCAGCTCCGCCGGCGGCGCGTTGACCTTTATCGCGGTCTCTCCCTCCCGGGCGCCGGGCATCCCCAGCGGGCCGAGGCCGTCCGCCTCTTCGTCGGTGAGGGCGCGGACCTCGCCGAAGGGCTTGAGGAGGTAGGCGGCCGTCTCCTCCTTCGCCTCGACGCCCTCCGGGATGCTCTCCAGGAGGACCGAGAGGAGCCTGGCCCTCCCGTCCCAGTGCAGCTCGACCGCCGACGCCTCGACCTGCGAGTGCATGATCGCCTGTGCCGCCCCGAGGGCGTCCTCGGGGCTCGAGAGCTCGACGGCGACCGTGCGCGCGGCCTCCGGGAGCGGGTGCAGCCGGAAGTTGCACTCGGCGATCACGCCTAAAGTCCCCAGGGAGCCTGTGAAGAGCTTTGAGAGGTCATAGCCGGCGACGTTCTTTACGACCTTGCCGCCGGCCTTGGCGACGGTGCCGTCGGCGAGCACCACCCTTATGCCGATGATGAGGTCCCGGATCGTGCCGTACCTGTACCGCCTGGGGCCGGAGGAGTTGGCCGCGACGACGCCTCCTATGGTCGCCCCGGCGTCCTTCTCCGGAGGGTCTATGGCGATCATCTGGTCGGTCTCTGAGAGCCTGCGCTGGAGCTCGCGCAGGCTCATACCGGCCTGCACGCGCACCACCTGGTCGCCGGGGACGTGCTCTATGACCTCGTTCATGCGCTCGGTCGAGAGGATCAGGTCCACCGAAGACGGCGGGTTGCCCCAGCCCATCTTGGTCCCGCTCCCGCGCGGCGCCACGGAGAGCCCGGTGGCGCCGGCCAGCTTCATGACCTCGCTCGTCTCTTCGACGGAGCCGGGCTCGACGACGCAGGCGGGCCGCACGCCGTCTACGGCGTCGTCCTCCGTCGCCTCCCGGACGTGCTCGCTCCCGACTATCCCCCGAAGCTCGTCGAGGGGTACGTTCCTCGTCTGCATCAGAACAACTCCGCCAGGCCGGCCTTCTGAACCGGGTGCATCCTGAAGGGTCCCGGTCTCTCGCCGCACAGGCGCGGGGTCGGGAAGACCTTGCCCGGGTTGCACAGATGGTGCGGGTCGAAGGCGCACCGCAACAGCTGCATCACGTCCAGATCGTCGGAGGTGAACATCTTGGGCATGTACTTCTTCTTGTCCTCCCCGATCCCGTGCTCGCCGGTGAGGGAGCCTCCGTGTTCCAGGCAGGCGAAGACGATCTCCCCGGCGAGCTTCTCGGCGCGCTCGGCCTCGCCGGGGACGTTGTTGTCGTAGAGGACGAGCGGGTGCAGGTTCCCGTCCCCGGCGTGGAACACGTTGGCGACCCTAAGCCCGTGCTCCTTGCTGAGGTCGGAGATCTTCTTCAGCACCGCCCCGAGCTCCGTGCGCGGGACGACGGAGTCCTGCACGTAGTAGTCGTTGGAGATGCGACCCATCGCCGCGAACGCCGCCTTGCGCCCCTTCCAGAACAGCGCCCGCTCGGCGTCGTCCTCGGCGATCCGTATCTCGGAGGCGTTCGTCTCCTCGCAGATCCTTATCGTGCGCTCGAACTGGTTCTCGACCTCGGCCTCGGGGCCGTCGAGCTCGACGATCAGGATCGCCCCGGCCTGCGGGAAGCCGGGATGCACCGCCGTCTCCACGGCCTCGATGCACAACGAGTCCATCATCTCTATCGCCGCGGGGATGATCCCGCTCCCGATGATCCCCGAGACGGCGTCCCCGGCCTCCTCGGTGTCCTTGAAGGCCGCAAGGAGCGTCCTGACGCTCTCGGGCTTGCGCACGATGCGCAGCGTGATCTTGGTCGCTATCCCCAATGTGCCCTCGGAGCCTACGAAAGCACCGAGCAGCTCGTAGCCGGGGGCGTCGGGGGACTTTCCGCCACCGATGTGGACCATGGAGCCGTCGGGCAGGACGACCTCGGCGCCCGTCACGTGGTTCGTGGTGAAGCCGTACTTGAGGCAGTGGACGCCGCCGCTGTTCTCCGCGAGGTTGCCGCCGATGGAGGAGACGATCTGGCTCGCCGGGTCGGGGGCGTAGTAGTAGCCCGCGTCGGCGACCTCCTGCGAGACCCAGATGTTGATGACCCCCGGCTCCACGACGACCCGCTGGTTGGGGATGTCCACCTCGAGGATGCGCCTCATCCTGGAGGTCACGATGAGGATGCCGCTCTCGACCGGGAGCGCGCCGCCCGAGAGCCCGGTCCCCGAGCCCCTCGCCACAAATGGTATGCCCTCCTCGTAGCAGACGCGCACCACACGCTGCACCTGCTCGGCGGTCTCGGGGAGGACGACGAGGTCCGGTATGACCCGGTAGTTCATCAGGCCGTCGCACTCATACGTGCGCAGCTCCTCGCGCTCGGAGACCACCCCAGTCGGTCCCACGATCGACTCCATCCTGCGGATGAGACGCTCCCTGTCTACCATGCGACTCCCCTTTCCCGAAGTCTTGCTTGCCCGCCCATCTTGTGCCGCGATAAGGCCCTCGATAAACAAGGCTATGTGATCCCCTGAC
>JBFLXF010000378.1:0-3421 GCA_040757515.1 Actinomycetota bacterium | reverse complement strand
GGTGTAGCGCTTGTGGTAGCTCGACTTCATCGAGTAGGGCGCGGCCCGCTGCTCGGCGAAGTGGATGACCGCGTCGGGCTGCCACTCCAGCAGCAGGTCCAGAAGCCTGCGGTAGTTCCTGGCGACGTTGATGTTGTGGAAGTCGATCCGGTTTCCGGTCATCTCCTCCCAGACGCGGAGACGCTCGCCCATGGGTCGGATGGGGGTGAGGGACTCGCACTCAAGCTCGATATCGATCTTGCGCCGGGAGAGGTTGTCGACTATGGCCACCTCGTATCCCTGCGCCGAGAGGTGCAGCGAGGTGGGCCAGCCGCAGAAGCCGTCGCCGCCGAGAACCAGTATCTTCATCCTTAGTGCTCCCTTCGATGTCATCGTACCCGCGACACCTCTTAAAGATTAAACCCAACTTGAACCGTACACGCTAGCAACCGATTGTAGAGCAACCTCTGTTAAACAACCATTAATGCAGTTTGAACAATTGGTTCAACCTGATCCGCTCCTGATAAGCTCTGACCGTCATGCGCATGAGGCAGCACGCCAAGGGGACAGAAGCGTGGTCTGGGATCTGACCCGGGCGCTCTTCGGCGCCCTGCTGGCCGGTGTCCTGCCCGGCTGGTTCTGGGCGACCGCTCTGGTCCCCTCCCGCGACCTCGCCGGAAGACTGGTCTTCTCGATTGGCCTCTCGCTCGCGCTGACGCCCGCCGTCGCTTTTCTGGTCTCCGAGACCCTGCAGACGGGCGTCTCGCTCCCCATCGCTCTCTTCTCTGTCGCCGCAGTCTTTCTCGGAGGGCTCGGCCTGAGAGTGCGACACGGGCCGCCGAAGGTCCCCGACACCCCGCTCTGCGTCCTCCCGAGTCCGGCCGGCCTGCCCGCCCTTATTCCGCTCGCCGCCGCCCTGTTACTGACTCTCCTTTCCGTCGCGGGAAGGCTCCCCGCCGGGCAGCTCGCGCCGCTCGTCCTCGCGCTCGTCCTCGTGGCCGGGGCGTCCCACCTGGCGAGCCCGGCGCCAACGGAAGAGGAGGAGCCAGGTAACGGCGGACCCCGGCGTTCCATGGCGCTGCGCTACGCGCTGCTCGCAGGGGTGCTCGCGGTGGTGCTGTACCGGGGATACTCCGGGCCGGTTATCCACGACTGGCCCTTCTTCCGGGGAGACGACCAGTACCAGCACACCGTCATGACCAGGATGACGATGGAGTCGGGCGAGACCGGCTCGTTTATGCTCTACCCGCCGGGGCTGCACCACCTGCTCGCCCTCATCTCGCATCTGGGCGGCATAGACCCCCTGGAGATCTTCCCGGTGCTCGCGCCCGCGCTGCTCGTCCTGCCCGCCCTCGCCCTCTACGCGCTCGGGAGCCGGCTGTTCGGATGGCAGGTCGGGGTCGGGGCGGCGGCGCTCTCCGTACTGCTAGGCGGTACCTACTGGTACTTCGAGCACGGGCGATACCCGAACCTGATCTCCGCGCAATTCCTTCTCGTCCTCGCCCTCGCAGCCCTCTTCATGCTCTATAATGCTCCCTCGGTTCGCAGCGGCGCCCTCTTCGTCATCCTCGGTTCTTCGGTCGTCCTCTACCACCAGGTCGGCAGCTTCTACGAGGCCATCCTCCTCGCCGCCGTCGCCGCGATCTTCCTCCCCTACCTTCTGCTTCGCGACCGGAACCGCGGGCTCGCCCTTCTCGCCTCATTCGCGGCCCTCTTCGCCGTCTGCGCCCTCTACGCCTGGGACACCTACGACCTTCCCGGGATCGTCGCGGGCCTGCTGGGCCTCGGAGAACCGGGCGGAGAGGGCGCCGAGGCCGTCTCGATGGCGCTCGGCACCAAGCACCCCTATGACATGGAACACCTCCTCACACAGAGCGTGACGCAGCCCGTGACGTGGCTCGGGCTGTTCGGGGCCATCCTCCTGATCTCCGACCGGCGACGCGGCGGCCCGGCCGACCCGTTCGCTCGCGTAGTGCTCCTCCTCTGGTGCGCCATGCTCTTCGCCGGCAGCCGCACCTCCCTGAGCGCCTTTCCGGACCGCTTCGAGCGCGACCTCCCGATACCGCTCGCCCTCTTCGGCGCTCTCGCCCTGTCGACGGCGGCCCTCTCCCTCTCGCCCAGGCTGCGGGTTACCGCGCTGGCCGGGCTCGCGGCTGCGGCGCTGGCGCTGGGCGCCGTGGCTACAGAGGCCAACCGGAGCCTGGATGCGGCGTCGGGACCGAGCCCCCAACTCACGATGACGCCCGCCGTCGCCGAAGCGGGGGCGTGGCTGCGCGAGCACAACGAGGGCGGCAACATCCTCGCCACCCCTTACCTCGATGGACTCCCGAGCCGCGGGATGCTCGCGCTGGGCGGCTACACCGGGATGCAGTCGTATACCGAAGACCGCATCGAGTGGGCCAGAGACATCCCGCCCTTCGGGGCCGGGCCGCTAAAGGACGCGCTCCACGCGCTCAGAAACCCTTACGACGAGCGCACGCAGAGAATCCTGGCGGAGTACGACGTCCGCTACGTCGTACTGTACAAGCGCTACCCCAGCGTAGACTGGCGCGCCTTCGACCGGGGAGAGCACCTCTACGAGAAGGTCTTCGAGAACGAGTCCGTCGTGATCTTCGCTCCCCGCGAGAACACCGCAGACTGGTCGCTGCCTCAGGACGGATAGACGGCCTCGCAGTCGGGGGAGGCGCGATCCTCGAAGTCCACGCCTGCCACGTCCGCGCCCGGCCCGCAGTCCACGTAGTCCGCCTCCCCATCTTTGGCCTCCACGAAGTCGTCGCCCTCGCCGCCGAGCAGGAGGTCCCTCCCGGGTCCGCCGTAGAGCTCGTCGTCGCCTCCGCCGCCGACGAGCGCGTCGCTGCCGGCGAGACCGTAGAGTCCGTCCTCGTCGCCGCGACCGGCGATAGTCTCGTCCTGCGCCGACCCGAGCAGGACGTCTCCGCCGTCGCCGCCCGATACGGTTCCCGCCAGAGCGCTCTGAGCCGCGAGTGCCAGCAGCACCGCGCCGAGCAGGACCAGGAGGATGCCCGTCAGGTCGGGGTGGCTTCCCGGCACCGCCGCCTCGCCGGGCGATGCGCCCGGCGGGCGCGATGGAGGCGGTCTCTGCTCGAGCCTCAAGCGGTCTCCTGTCTCTCGTTGGCGAAGGAGGCGCACGGGTTCGCCTACGGCGCCGATTGTAGGGGGCCGTGCCGTCCCTGTGGTTAAAGAACGAAGACAGGGAGCTTAAATCCCGGTTAACAGCCCCCGACGGTCAACGGCGGGCGGGAGGAGATGAATCTAGGATAATATGCCCTGCGACCGGCGATCCGCGCCTGCGGGCAAGACCAGCGTTTCGGGAGAGGGGTGTCGGATGGCGGAGAGGCAATTCAGGTTGCCGGGCTCCACCTATGAGGAGCTTGTGAACATAATCGTGGCCTACGGGACCCGCGACGAGGCGTCGCAACCC
>JBFLXF010000377.1:0-3423 GCA_040757515.1 Actinomycetota bacterium | reverse complement strand
GAGCTCCGGGCGGGTGAGCTGCCTCTTCAGGAACCCTACGTCCCGCATCCGCTCGCCCACGGAAGCTTGCGCCATCTTTACGAACCTCCTTTCCCCGGCGAAGGGGCCGCAGGACGGCCCCTCCGCCCCAAACTGCCTAACGTATGCCCTGTCTGCTCAGCTCGATGACCTGTTCGGCGTTCTCCTCGGTGATGAACGCCGGGCCGGTCGGTATCTCGGTGTCCACGGGTCTCACCCCATACTGCACGTAGTTCGTCAGCAGGACGACGGGCAGGTACCCCTGCATGAACTGCTGCTGGTCGGTGGCGAACAGCATCTCCCCGTTGCTAACGGCCTCCAGGACGCTTGGCGACAGATCGAAGGTGGCGAAGTTGACATCCTCACTCCTGCCGGACTCGTCGAGCGCCCTGAGCGCCTGGTCCGCGATACCCGGGTTCAGCGTCAGCAGGCCCTCGACATCCGGATTCTGCCGGAGCGCCGTCTGTATGCCGTTTCGCGCGGCGGTGGGATCGGGCTGCACGGCGACCTGCTCCACTTGTCCGCCCAGTCCCTGAGCGAAGCCCTCACACCTCTGATCCAGGGTGATGTTCCCTTGCTCGTGGTTTATGCAGAGCGCGCTCTGCACGCCCTCCTGGGCCATGCGTTCCCCGGCGGCGACCCCGGCATCGAACTCCGTCTGACCGACGTACGTGAGAGCACCCACATCCCTCCAGTCGTTCTCGCCCGCGTTTATGACCACGACCGGGATTCCATCTTCGGTCGCCTGGCTGATCGTGTCGTTTAGGGCGTCCGGGTCCGGTATGGAGACGACCATGCCGTCCGGTTCCGCAGCGATCGCAGCCTCCAGGTTCCTCTGGAGCTGCGGTATGTCGTACGAATCCAACTCGCGGTAGTTGACTTCAACGCCCATATCCTCTTCGGCCTGCTGCACGCCGTTCTGCACCACGCTCCAGAACGGATCGGGCGAGGCGTGGGTCACGAATTCGATGTTGATGTCCCCGCGCTCGACGAGCCCGCCTTCTCCTCCGGTCTGCTCGCCGCCTCCCTGCTGTTCTCCTCCGCAGCCTACCGCCACCAGTAGCCCGACGGCCAAGACCATCACCCACCTGCTTGTCCTACTCACCCCTCTGCACCTCCATCCAGTCGTTTCTCCACAAACGCAAGGCTCTTGCGCACGTCCAGTATGGGCCCCTCTGCCTCCTCCGGCTCCTCCTCGACCACGGTGTCCTGCTCCAGCACGTACCAGCCCGAGTATCCCGTGCCTTCGAGCACCTCCAGCAGCCGCCCGACATCCACGTCTCCCTCGCCTAAGGGGCGGAACGCCTTCTCCCGGCACGCCGCCTTGAAGTCGATCTCCCGCGCCCCGAGCCGCCGCGCCACCTCCCGGTCCACGTCCTTGAGGTGGACGTGCTTCACGCGGTCCGCGGCCTCCTCGGCGACCAGCACCGGGTCGCTGCCCCCTATGACCAGATGCCCTGTGTCCAGACACAGGCCCGTCTCCGAACCCTCCAGGAAGCGCCGGAGCTGGTCGTCGGTCTCGACGACGGTCCCGTAGTGGGAGTGCAGGGCGAGCGTGAGGCCGTGGCGGGCGCAGATCTCCTCCGCCCTATCGAGGTTCTCGAAGAGCTCCCTCCAGGCGGTCTCATCGAACTCGATTATCTCCTCGTAGCTCTCGGAGCCGGTGGTGGCGGCCAGGACCAGGGTGTCCGCCCCGGCCGCGGAGAAGAACTTTGCCCGGCGTTCCACGAGATCCAGCCCTTCCCGGCGAACACCCGGCTCGTGCAGTACGGCGGGGACAAAGCCGCCGACGAGCCGCAGGCCGTGTTCGGCGAGCTTCGTCTTGACCTCAGCAGGGTCGGGCGGCAGGAAGACCTCAGGCCCTGCCTCCATCGCCGTGAGCCCTATCGAGGACGCCTCGCGCAGCAGCCTGTCGGCGGGCATCTGGTAGCCCCAGTCCGGGATCTCGATGACGCCCCAGGAGATAGGGGCGCCCGCTATGCGCTCCCGCACGCTCACCTCGCCACCTCCACGCCCCGGCGGTACAGCTCGGGCGGCTCGAGCCTGTCCACCTTCTGCGGCGCGCCCGAGCGCAGCGAGGCGATGCAGGCATCGGCGACGACTAACGAGGCGTAGCCGTCCCAGGCGTCGGGGCCGTCGAACGTTCCATCGTGGAGGGACTCGACCCACCGCTGCATCTCGATCACGTACGCCGTATGGAACCTGTCGAGCCAGCCGTCTTCTATGCGCTGCGAGGCCGCGAAGTCCCGGCGCACGATTGCTCCGGCGGGGGGCGGCACCCGGACCGTGCCGCTCTCGCCCACGATCTCCACCCCCACCTCATAGCCGTAGCCCGAGACCACGTTCGTCTCGATGGAGCCCATGCGCCCGCCGGTGGTGGTGAACTGGATCAGCTGCAGATCCCACACGCCCTCGCCGAGCTTCGGCGCGGTGTTCATCCCCCGGACGTAGACCTCCTCGATCTCCTCATCGATAAACCACCTCGCAGAGTCTATGTCATGTATCGTGGCGTTTATTACAATCCATCCGGAGTCTATGCCGGGGTTTATGTCCGCGTTTCTGTGCCAGCCCTTGAACAGCACGGGCGTCCCGACGGCCCCGGATGCGACCGCCTCCTTGACCGCGACGTGCTGCGGGTCATAGCGGCGCATAAAGCCGACCTGCACAAGCTTTCTGCCCAGCTCGACCTCGGTCTCCACGATCTCGCGGGCGGCCTCTGCGCTGTCTGCGAGCGGCTTCTCGCAGAGGACGGGCTTCCCGTTCCTCAGACACTCCAGAACCAACGGCGCGTGGGTCGGGTCCGGCGAGGCGATCACGACCGCCTCCACGCTGTCTTCCCGGATCAGGTCCACCCCGCTATCGAAGACGGCGGCGCCACCGCACTCCCCCGCCACCCTGCCCGCACGGCCCGTATCCACGTCGGAGACGGCGGCCAGCCGCGCGCCCGCGACCCTGGAGTGCAGGTTCTCGGCGTGCATACCGCCCATGCCGCCCGTCCCGACGACGCCTACCGCGATCTGTCCTGAATCCCCACGCAAGCTACATCACCCCGCGTTCGTGTCCCCTGTATCTTGAGCTAGTGAATGCCCCTGCCCGCAAGCTCGATAATCTCCTCGGCGTTCTCTTTCGTGACGAATGACGGCCCGGTCGGGGTCGCCGCAACCGGGGAGAGCCTCCACAGGATGTAGGTGGCCAGCGTGACCGCCGAGAGGTAGGTCTGCAGGAACATCTGCTGGTCTATGGCGAAGAGTATCCTCTCGTCCCGGACGGCCTCGAGCACCGGCTTAGAGATGTCGAAGGTGGCGAGCGTCACCGAGTCCTGCCGGTCCGCCGCCTCGATGGCCCGCAGCGCCTGCTCCGCGACGCCGGGGCCGAGCGTTATGAGGCCGTCGGCGTCGGGGTTTT
>JBFLXF010000376.1:0-3434 GCA_040757515.1 Actinomycetota bacterium | reverse complement strand
CGACGAGGGAGAGGTCGGCCGCGAGCACTACGCCTGGCTGGACTCGGAGCTGCGGGGCTGGGACCGGGGACCCAGGATCGTAATGGTCCACCACCACATTCTCGCCGTCCCCGGTACCGGACGCGACGTGAACAACCTGCGCGACGCAGGGGACGTTATGGCGATCCTGCGGGAACTGAAGGTGGACATGGTCCTTTCGGGACACCGCCATGTCCCCTACGTCTGGAGCATCTCCGGGGTGCGTATCGTCCACTCGGGAACCGTCTCCAGCATGCGGGTGCGCGGCACGATGCCTCCCTCCTACAACGTTATCGAGTTCGGTGATGAGACCGTCACCATAAACCTGCGCCAGCCCGGCAAGGGGAAGGAGGGACAGGAGCCGCTGGCCTCCTTCTCGCGTACGCCCGTTACTACCAGCCAGTTCTACCCCGCGTTCGACCGCTTCGTTCTCTACGACAAGCTGCCGTTCCTGAAAGCGAGCGGGGGCGCCTCTGCGCCGCCCGCTTCCTCGAGCGGGAAGGGCTAGTCTCCTAACCTCCGCAGATACGAACGAGGGGCCGAAGCCTCCCGTCCGATCCCCGGCGCAAAGATGGGCCGTTTGGGGGATGTGCTCTTTGTTTCTATCGGCTACCGTTCTTCGCGTGCGATGCTTCCGGGGCCAGGTGAGGAGAGCATGACATGCTCCCGGGAGCACCAGGTGCGATTCGCGGAGAAAGTCATGGATGCTAGGACGGACGGCGACTTCCCCCGGCAGATCGGTGACAGGCTGAGGGCGGCGCGCGAGAGACGGAGGCTCACCCTGGAGGATGCGACCAGGTGTATCGGGGTCTTGGTCGGTGATCTCGAAGCGCTGGAGCGGGGGAGGCTGGATGCCTTGCCCGGACCTGCCTTTGCGAGAGAGCTGCTGGAAGCGTACGCCGGTTCGCTGGGCTTTGAAGGCAAAGAGTTCGCCGGGGAGGTCTTCCCTCCCGAGCGCCGGCGCGGACCCCTCTTCAGGAGGCTCGGCTCACACCCGAGAGCGATCGCTGCCGCGTTCGGCGCTACTACCGTCGTTGTGGCGACACTCGTTGTGGCGATGACCTTCTCAGCTCCCAACAATGCTGCGGTAAGCTGGATGCAGAACTTTCTGCATGAACTCTCGCCCGGGCTGTTCCTGGGGAGCGAACCGCAACGCGTGGTCGTTCTGTCTTCAGCCCGACCCGGAGCCCCCGGCGAGGGGAGCGTCATGGCGGTCAGGGTAGCGTCCGACGGTTGGGGCGTGCTCTACATCCCTCGAAACACCCTGGTCGAGGTGCCGGGACACGGGAGTCAGGCGATAGGCGAGACCGCTGCCCTGGGCGGGGGTGAACTCACGCGCCGGACCGTGGCTCATCTCACGGGATTGGAGGTGCCGCACTATTTCGTTGTTAGCGCGGAGGGGGTGAGAGAGATCGTGGACGCCGCCGGCGGTGTGGAGGTCGAGGTGCCGGACAGGATCAGGGGGCGGGCGTCTATCGGCGGTCCGGAGCTGGAGCTGCGGCCGGGACGGCAGGTTCTCGACGGCGATGAAGCGCTCGTCTACCTTCAAGGCCGGGACCTCTCCTCTGACGTGGAGCGCGCTGAGCGGCAGCGAGCCTTCCTATCTGCCATGCTCGGGCAAGCGTTGAGCCTCCGGAACCTCGCTGTCAACCCGGCCTCGGTCGGCGCCGTCTCCAGGCATGCCCGGACGAACATGAGTGCCGTTGAGGCCATGCAGCTCGCTGCGCGCCTCAGGGTGCTCAGCGACTCCGGTCTCGCCGCCGAGTCGGGAATAATGCCGGGTCGTAAGGGGCCGGAGGGACAGCGGCTTCCGGATCCTGACGCGCTGCCCGACGCGGTAGCGAGGACCTTGCACTAGCGGTCCCGTTCATCGGGCCGCTTCGGGCTTCAACGCGCCGAAATGTGCCGTGTGGGGGATGCGTCTTCTCTCTCTGAGGGCTACGGTAGGAGCGCCAGGAGCCAGAGACGAAGGGAGCGTGGGGCGGTGCAGGAGGCGAGATCTGCGGCCACCCGGCGGCGTTGCGGACACCTGCACCCCATGCAGGCGGTGCGGACCGACGATGGTTGCCGGGTTCGTTGTTTGGGATGCGGTACGCTCGGACCGGAGGGCGCGAACCTCGGGGAGGCGATCCGGGGCCTGCGGAAGATGGTTGCCCCGGCTCACTAGCCGGGAAACGGTAGAGTTAGAGCAGATCCGCTGCTCTCTCCAGCTGACCGGTCTTCTCGAAGGCACGGCGCAACAGGTCGCGTCCCTCCTCGCGCTCCTCCTCGGAGCGGGCCTTCTCGAAGACCGTGCGGACGGACTCCTCGATGGAGTCCTCATCGAAGACGATGTCCGGGAGGTCTATGACGACCTCCCGGAGCTGCCGGTACATGAAGTCCGGCTCTCCGGCGTAGACCCACGCCTCGCGGCTGCGAACCCACGCCCAGCCTTTCATGCGGATCGTGTTCTCTATGTCCTCGTCGGCGAGGCCGTACATCTCCATCCTGTAGCGGTGCTCGGTGAGCACCTCCGGCCTGATCTTGACGCGCGCTGGCATGCCACCAGTTTACAGCAGCACCGCCTCGCGTTACTCGATGAGGCCCTCCTGCTTCAGGTGCTCTCTGGCGACGTCTTCGGGATCTTCGCGGTCGAGGTCTACCTTGCCGTTGAGCTCGCGCATCTTCTCCACGCTGAGGCTCGCGGAGACCTCGTTTAGCACGTCCCTTATCCTCGGGTTCTCCTCCAGCACGTCGCTGCGCACGACGGGCGCCGGGTAGTAGAAGGGCCAGATGCTCTTGGGGTCCTCCATGACGACCAGCTCGTCGGAGGCGAGCTGTCCGTCGGTGGTAAAGCCCACCCCGGCGTCGCCCTCGCCCTGCAGCACGCCCTGGTAGCGCAGCCCGAGGCTGTTGACGATCTGTATGTTGCCGAAGTCCAGAGCCGGGTAGTTCTCCTGCATGTTCGGGTAGCCGTCCTCGCGGTTCTGGAACTCGGAGAACGAGACGAAGGTCAGCTCCGGCGAAACTTCGGCGAGGTCCGCCAGCGTCCGGAGGTCCCTCTCCTCGGCCGTCTCCGCGCGGACGAAGATGCCGTAGGTGTTGTTGAAGGGGGCGGGCTCCAGCATCGTATCCGCCGGATCGCGCTGCGCGTAGAGCCGCTTGGCCGCCTCATAGGTCGCCTCCGGGTTGTCCAGCTCGGCGGGGTCGCCTTTGTAGTCCAGGATCGCGACCAGCGCCGTGCCCGTGTACTCGGGGTAGAGGTCTATCTGGCCACTCTGAAGGGCCTTGTCGGCGATCTGTTCGGAGCCGAGATCCAGCTTCTTCTCCACGTCGAAGCCGGCATCTTCCAGCGCAAGGGCATACATGTTGCCCAGGATGTACTGCTCGGTGAAATTCTTGGAGCCGACGGTGATCGTGGCGCCGTCGCCTCCACC
>JBFLXF010000375.1:0-3439 GCA_040757515.1 Actinomycetota bacterium | reverse complement strand
CCGCCTCCCGGCGGCCCCAGCTTTTTGCTATTTTGTGGTGGGGATGAAGAGAACAAACGTGTACGTGGACGGCTTCAACCTCTACTACGGATGCTTGAAAGGCACCTCTTGCAAGTGGCTCGACCTGCGCAAGCTCTGCGACGTGGTGCTGAAGGGCAACGCGATCAACCGCATCCGCTACTTCACGGCCCGCATCAGGCCGAGGCCGGACGACCCGAACCAGCTACAGCGCCAGCAGGCATACATAAGGGCTCTCAGAACCATCCCCAACCTCTCCGTTCATTACGGGCATTTCCTGGCGCACCCGGTCAGGATGCCGCTCGTGAATCCCCCTCCCTCCGGGCCGAAGACGGTAGAGGTCATAAGGACCGAGGAGAAGGGCTCAGACGTGAACCTGGCCACCTACCTCCTGTACGACGGTTTCAGAGGAGACTACGAGGTGGCTGTCGTCGTCTCCAACGACTCTGACCTGCTGGAGCCGATCCGGATAGTCCGTCGCGAACTCGGTCTGACCGAGGGCATCTTGAACCCGCAGAAAAGACCTTCCCGCGTGCTGGCCCAGGAGGCCGATTTCCTGAAGCAGATCCGTGCGGGTGCGCTCAAGGCGAGCCAGTTCCCGACGACCCTCAAAGACGCCCACGGCACCGTGACGAAGCCGAAGGAGTGGTGAATGCGCACCCTGGGTGGAAGGACGATGAGACCGGGAACTACGAAACGGGAGACACGATGACCTACCGCAAGAAGCTCATAGAAGTCGCGTTGCCGCTGGACGCCATCAACAAGGAGTCGGCCCGCGAGAAGTCCATCCGCCACGGACACCCATCCACACTGCACCTGTGGTGGGCCCGGCGTCCGCTGGCCGCCTGCCGGGCGGTGCTCTTCGCCTCGCTGGTGGACGACCCCTCCAATGATTTGCCCGAGGAGGAGGCCAAGAAGGAGCGCGACCGGCTCTTTGGCATCCTGGAGGAGCTGGTCAAGTGGGAGAACTCCAACAACGAGAGCGTGCTGGAGCGCGCCAGGGCGGAGATCCGCAGGTCCACCGGAGGAAACCCGCCGCCGGTGCTCGACCCATTCTGCGGGGGAGGTTCGATCCCCCTTGAAGCCCAGCGCCTCGGCCTCGAAGCCCACGCCTCCGACCTCAACCCCGTCGCCGTCCTTATCACCAAGGCCCTGATCGAGATCCCCCCGAAGTTCGCCGGCCAGCCGCCCGTCAACCCGGAGTCCCGGGGCAAGATCGGCTCCGAGAGCAACTGGCGCGGGGCGCAGGGGCTCGCCGAGGACGTGCGCTACTACGGCAGGTGGATGCGCGACGAGGCTTACAGGAGGATCGGCCACCTCTACCCCAAGGGACCGAACGGGGAGACGGTGATCGCCTGGATCTGGGCGCGCACCGTCCGCTGCCCCAACCCCGCCTGCGGCGCGACCATGCCGCTCGTCAGCTCCTTCTGGCTCTCCAAGAAGAAGGGCAAGAAGGCGTGGGTCGAGCCGGTCGTGGACCGCGAGAAGAAGGAGGTGCGCTTCACGGTCAGGAAGGGCGACGGCGTGCCGCCGGACCCGCCGAAGGTGGGCCGGGGCGCGAAGTTCCGCTGTCTCGTGTGTGAGCAGGTCGCCGAGGACGACCACATCAAGGCCGAGGGCAAGGCCGGGCGCATGGGCCAGCAGCTAATGGCCGTAGTCGTCGAGGCCCACCGGGGCCGGGAGTATCTCGCCCCGACCGAGGAGCACGTCGCCGCCGCGGAGAAGGCGGAGCCGGAGTGGGGGCCGGATCAGGAGCTTGCTGGCGATCGGCGTGCGATCTGGTGCCCGCTCTACGGACTCGATACGTTCGATAAGCTCTTCACCCCCCGCCAACTCGTCGCGCTCACAACCTTCAGCGATCTCGTCGGCGAGGCGCGGGAGAAGGCGCGAGAGGACGCCGTGGCCGCCGGGCTCCCCGACGACGGCGTGCCGCTCAACGACGGCGGCAGGGGCGCGCAAGCCTACGCCGACGCGGTGGCGACTTACCTGGGGATGGCGCTTAGCCGCCTGAGCGACATCTGCAACGCCTTGTGTCGGTGGGAGAATACAAAGACCCAGGTTCGTAACCTCTTCGGCAGACAAGCAATACCAATGGTCTGGGACTTTGCCGAGCCCAACGTTTTCGCGGAGTCGGCAGGGAACTATGAGATTAGCCTGAGCAACCTACTGAAGGCTTTAGAAAGGACTCCTGCGCGGAGCAATGGAGTAGCCAAGCAACGCGACGCTACCGCTTCTATGAACAGCGTCGACCAACCGGTGATCTCAACCGATCCTCCTTACTACGACAACATAGGCTACGCTGACCTCTCAGACTTCTTCTACGTCTGGCTACGACGCTCGCTCGGCGCGGTCTATCCGAGCATCTTCGGAACGATGCTGGTCCCGAAGAGCAGCGAGCTTGTCGCCACGCCCTACCGATTCGGCGGCAGCAAGAAGAAAGCGCAGGAGTACTTCGAGAAGGGGCTGGGAAACGCCTTCGCCCGGATGCGGGAGAAGGCGAACCCGGAGTTCCCGCTCACCGTCTACTACGCCTTCAAGCAGGCCGAGGCCGAGAGCGAGAACGGCCTGACGAGCGTAGCTTCTACCGGGTGGGAGACGATGCTCGAAGGGCTGCTCTCGACGGGCTTCCAGATCACCGGCACCTGGCCCATGCGCAGCGAGCTAGGAAACCGGATGCTGGCGAGCGGCACCAACGCCCTCGCCTCCTCCATCGTGCTGGTGTGCCGCCCCCGTCCAGCTACCGCTGCGCCCGCCACCCGGCAGGAGTTCGTGCGGGCGCTCAGGCGCGAGCTTCCGGACGCCCTCTCGGTGATGATGAGCGAGAACATAGCCCCGGTGGACCTGGCGCAGGCGACCATCGGGCCGGGGATGGCGATCTATTCGCGCTACTCGAAGGTGGTGGAGGCCGACGGCTCTCCGATGCGGGTCCGCACGGCGCTCCAGATCATCAACCAGGTCCTCGACGAGCATCTCTCCGAGGCGGAGGGCGAGGTGGACCCGCACACCCGCTTCGCCATCACCTGGTTCGAGCAGCACGGCATGAACACCGGCCCCTACGCCGACGCAGAGGGCATCGCCAAGGCGAGAAACGTCTCCGTGCGCGGCGTGCAGGAGGCGGGCATCCTCGAAGCGAGGGCGGGCAAGGTCCGCCTCCTCCCGCGCGAAAAGCTCGCCAAAGACTGGGACCCGGCCACCGACGACCGCCTCACCGACTGGGAGATCGTGCAGCACCTCATTCGGACGCTCCAGACGGAGGGAGAGAGGGGGGCGGCGCGGCTGCTCGCCAGGATCGGGGAGCGGGGCGAGGGGGCGCGCGACCTCGCATACCGCCTCTACGGCATCTGCGACCGCAAGAAGTGGGCCGAGGAGGCGCTGGCGTACAACAGCCTCGTCACCTCGTGGCCCGAGATCACACGCCTCG
>JBFLXF010000374.1:0-3446 GCA_040757515.1 Actinomycetota bacterium | reverse complement strand
AGGTGCCCGCCGTGGGCGAGGTCCATCGAGAGGATCTTCTCGCCGGGCTCGAGCAGCGCCGCGTAGGCCGCCTCGTTGGCCTGGCTGCCGGAGTGCGGCTGCACGTTGACGTGCTCGGCCCCGAAGAGCTTCTTCGCGCGGTCTATGGCGAGCTGCTCGACCTTATCCACGAACTCGCAGCCCCCGTAGTAGCGCTTGCCGGGGTAGCCCTCGGCGTACTTGTTCGTCAGGACCGACCCCTGGGCGGCGAGCACCGCCGGAGAAGCGAAGTTCTCGCTGGCGATAAGCTCTATCGTGGTCCTCTGGCGCTCCAGCTCCCCGTCGAGCGCCTCCTGAACCTCGGCGTCCACCACCTCGGTGTAGGGTCCTATCATCTCTCTACCTCCGCTCCGCGGGCTCGGCAAAGGTTCCGGCGTCTCTCAGCAAGAGAACCGGTCCTCTCCCCGAAAACCTCGACGCTTGTGCCTCCCTGCCGGACGTGCGACCTCAGCGGAGTATAAACGTTGCCCCGAAGGGCCTCAAATCACACAGCAGGCGGCGAAGCCGTGCTTCTCAAGGATGTGGAACCGGCGTTGTCCCCGGCGACCGCAGCACAGAGAGTCCGGCACAGCTGACGTGCTCCAAGGACTCGGCTGCGCGCCGGTGCGACGCCCTGCGCTGGTACTACCGCAGCGTTACGCCGCCCGTTCCCCCTCTCCCGAAGCACCTGCAGAAGTCCTACACATCACAAACACCTCCCAAGAGCGGTCTTCACCGGCGCACCGGCAGCCGGAAGAGGGAGTTAGCGCTCTTCTACCTCCGAGGCAAGCCGGGCAAGCTTCTCCTCGGAGAGACTCTCGGTGGGGCGCAGGAGCCGGACCCTCCCCCCCGAGACGTCCACGACGGCCGACGCCTCGCCGCCGCCGCCTTCGCCCTCGACGATGAGATCCACGGCGTCGCGCACGCGCGGGTCAACCTTCGCGAGCGAGGCAGGCGCTGGCTCGCCGGACGGGTTGGCGCTCGTGGCGTAGAGCGGTCCGCCGTAGGCGTCGAGCAGGGCCTGTATGGTCGGATGGTCCGGGACGCGCACCCCGACCGTCCCGCCCCCGGGCAGATCGAGGACGAGCGTGAGCGCGCCGGGCCAGAAGAGGTCGGCGAGCCTGCGCGCGAGGGGCGGGACGTTCGCGGCGAGGGAGAACGCCTCCTCCGCGGAGCGGCAGAGCAGGGCGATGGGCTTGTCGCGGTCGCGGCCCTTTATCTCGCGCACGCGCTCCAGCCCCGACGAGTCCGCCACCAGCCCGGCGACGGTCTCGGTAGGAGCCAGCACGACCTTCCCCTCGCGCAGAGCCGCCGCTGCCTCCCGCGTCGAGACTACCTTCGGTCCGTCCATCGCAACATCACCGCCCTTGGCGTACCCGCTAGATCGTTGCGTATCCCGGCGCGCTCGAAGCCCGCGCGCTCGCCCAGATCGAAGACGGCCTGCGCCTGCCCGTCCCCGATCTCCAGCACCACGTCGGCGCCGCCCGAGAGGAGGGGCGGCGTCTCGGCGAAGATGCGTCGGAAGACCGCGAGCTCGTCGGCGCCGCTGAAGAGGGCTGCGGGCGGGTCCCAGCGGAGGACCTCGGGCGCGAGCCGCTTCGCGGCGCTCGGCTCGTCCACGTAAGGCGGGTTCGAGACGAGCACGTCCAGGCTCTTCTCGGGAAGATCCAAGCCGCGCGTCACGTCGGCTCGATGGAACTCGACGGCGACCCCGTACTTCTCGGCGTTGCGCCGGGCCATCTCGAGGGCACTTTCAGAGATGTCCGTGGCGTGGACCTCACAGCCGGGGCGCTCCTGAGCGATGGCGATGGCGATGGCGCCGGAGCCGGTCCCGATATCGAGCACGCGGCAGCTGCCGCCGCGAGCGTCGATGCGCTCGAGGGCCGCCTCCACGACACTCTCGGTGTCGGGGCGCGGGATCAGGGTCTCCTCGTTCAGCTCGAGGATGAGGTGGCGGAAGTAGGCGTAGCCGAGGATGCGCTGCACAGGCTCGCGCCTCTCGCGCCGGGAGATCCAAGCCTCGTACGTGCGGGCCTGCTCCTCGGTGAGCGGCCCCTCGTGGAGGGCGAGATCTGCGCGCCCCACTCCTAGAAGCTCGGAGAGCAGCACCTCCGCCGAAGCCTCGGGCTCGGGGACCCCCGCGCGCCTCAGTCTCTCTGTGGCCGCGCGCGCCACCTGCCGCACGCCCTTCGCACCGGTGCGCATCGCCTAGGTGGCCGTCCCCGCGGCCTCGGCGGCCAGCCTTTCGGCCCTCTCCTTGGCGGCGAGGGCCTGGGTGAACTCCTCGAGTTCGCCGCCCAGGACAGCCTCGAGGTTGTGAGTCGTGAGGTTGACGCGGTGGTCCGTGACCCGCCCCTGCGGGAAGTTGTACGTCCGGATCTTCATGGAGCGGTCGCCGGTGCCGACCTGCGAGAGCCGCATCGCGCCCTCCCTCTCGGCCCGCTCGCGCATCTCACGCTCCAGCAGCCGGGAGCGCAGTATTCGCAGCGCCTGCTCCTTGTTCTGGAGCTGGCTCTTCTCGTTCTGGCAGGTCACGACGAGCCCGGTCGGCTTGTGCGTGATGCGCACCGCCGAGTCGGTCGTGTTCACGCTCTGACCGCCGGGACCGCTGGAGCGGTAGACGTCTATCTCCAGGTCGTTCTGGTTTATCTCGATCTCCACCTCCTCGGCCTCCGGCAGCACGGCCACCGTCGCCGTGGAGGTGTGGATGCGCCCCTGGCTCTCGGTCTTCGGGACACGCTGGACGCGGTGGGTGCCGCCCTCGTGCTTGAAGACCGAGTAGGCCCCATCACCCTCGATCTCCAGCGTCGCCTCCTTGTAGCCGCCGACCTCCGCAGGACTCGACGACATGACGCGGTGCCTGAAGCCCAGACGCTCGGCGTATCGGGCGTACATCTCCAGCAGCTCGCCGGCGAAGAGAGCCGCCTCGTCACCGCCGGCGCCGGCCCGAATCTCGATGATCACGTCCTTATCGTCGTTGGGGTCGCGGTCTATGAGCTCGGCGCGTATCTCCTCGGCCAGCTCCCCGGCACGCTCCTCCGCAGAGCGCGCCTCCTCGGCGAAGAACTCCCTTTCCTCGCCACTCTCGGCGCCTTGAGCGAGCTCGCGGGCGTCGGCTGACTCCTGGACGGCCTCCAGGAACGCGCGACAGAGATCCGCGCCCTTCTTCAACCGGGCGTGCTCCTTCGCTACCTCCCGGTAGCGCCTCTGGTCGTTGAAGATGTCCGGATTCGAAAGCTCTTCGGTGAGCGCCTCGTAACGGCCGAGCGTCTCCTCGGCCAGCTTCCTTACCTGCTCGTCCACCTAGATCACCAGCTTGTTCGTCGCCTCGTCAGCCTTGAGATCCGACTCCCTCTCCATCGCGAGGACCTTCTTGAGCGAGGCCATCGCCACCTCGACCATATCGTCCGTCGGCTCGCGCGTCGTGA
>JBFLXF010000373.1:0-3463 GCA_040757515.1 Actinomycetota bacterium | reverse complement strand
ACACCAGCGTCCAGACCGAGCCGACGACCTGGGCCACGAGCCGTCCCCAGAAAAAGAATGAGCGGATTATCGGCAGCCGGGAGAGGCGCAGCACCAGAGGATCCTCCGGCCGCCACAGTTTCGAGGGCTCGATGCGGACCCTTATCTCGTCCCCTTTGCGGTACGCAACGCTGGTGTAGTTGGGGCCGAAGAGGTCGAGGCCATCCCAGCGGGCCATGCCGCCGAAGGTAAGGCGCTCCTTCTCGGTTCCCAGGGTCGATCCCTCGGCCAAGATCCTCCCTCGCTCGCGGAGACGACGATCATAAAGGTTAGCACGCCGGACGCCCGGCCATCGGCCGTCCCCGGTCCCTCCCCCGGCGGCGGGATAGAATGGCTCTGATCCGGTCCCTCCAGCGGAGGTCATTCTTGCGGGAGATAGGGGAACCACCGGCGATGCGCACCGTATATGCGGCAATAGGGCTTGTCTTCGCGCTGCTGCTCGCCGCCTACCTCGTCTACAAGATCGCGGTGGTCGTGCTGGTCCTGCTCCTGACGCTGCTCTTCTCGATCATCATCAGCGGACCGGTGGACTACCTGGAGAACCGCGGCCTCGGGCGTGGGGTGGGCACGCTTTTCGTCCTGGGGAGCCTTATGCTGGTCTTCGGCAGCCTCGGCGCGGCGCTCGCCCCGATAATAGAGGAGCAGGCCGTCGAACTGGTCGAGACCTTCCCGGCGCTTCTGGAGAACGTGCAGCGGATCGCCGGAGACCTCCAGAGCCGCCTGGGGATAGATGTCGCGATCCCGCTCGACCCTCAGAGTGTCTTCGACTCGGCGCGCAACTTCCTCTCTGGAGGTGCGCTCTCCACGGTCGCCAACGTGGGAGCAGGGGTGGCGAACGTCCTCTCGTTCGCCTTCGTCATCATCATCGCCACCGTGTACGCGGTGGCGCGCCCGAGGCCGCTAGTCAACGGCTTCGTCGCTCTCTTCCCGGCGGGCAGGAGGCAGAGGGTACGCGAGATCCTCGGCGAGATGTACCGCACAGTGCAGAGGTGGTTCCTGGGCCAGCTCACATCGATGACCATTATCGGGGTGCTCTCCACGATAGCCCTTTCCATTATCGGGATACCGTTCGCGCTGTTGCTCGGAATCTTCTCCGGGCTCATCTCGTTCATCCCGTTTATCGGGCCGGTGATCTCCGTGATCCCTCCGGTGCTCCTGGCCCTGATCGGCCACCCCATAGACGCTCTATGGGTCGTTCTGGCCTACCTCGTCATCCAGGCCATCGAGTCGAACCTGATTCAGCCGCTCGTGATGAGCCGGGCGGTGAGCCTGCACCCGGCCGTGATCGTCTTCGCCATCCTGATCATGGGTACGCTCTTCGGCTTCGTGGGCGTGCTGCTGGCCGTCCCGCTGGTGGCCGCCTTGCACGTCCTCCTGCGCGAGCTGTGGATCTCACGCATGGACTCTTTGGGCGTTGATCCGAACCCGCCGAAGGCGGAGGCCATCGCCGTGGAGAGAGGCGCGACTAAACGGAGGGCGCTCCGGCTCTGGCGAACTGCAAGACGCCTTCTTCGCTTCTGAGCTCGCGCCGGGCCAGAAAGCTCGTGGACACCCCGCCCCGCTGGAACTCTTCGTCCTCCAGGATCGCCAAGTGCAGCAGAAGCGTAGTCTCTAGACCGCTTATGGCGAACTCATCCAGGGCCCGGATGCCGCGCCGGACGGCGCGCTCCCGATCCCCGGCGTGCACGATGAGTTTGGCGAGCAGTGAGTCGTAGTGCGGCGGGACCCTGTAGCCGGCGTACAGATGCGAGTCCACCCGCACGCCGGGGCCGCCGGGCGGGTTGTAGAACTCCACGGGCCCGGCCTGCGGCAGGAAGTTGCGGGCCGGATCCTCCGCGTTGATCCTGAACTCCATCGCGTGCCCCTCGGCTTCGGCCGTCCCCGCCGGAACCTCCATCCCCTCTCCGGCGGCTATCTTGAGCTGCTCGGCGACCAGGTCTACCCCGCAGACCATCTCCGTCACCGGGTGCTCTACCTGAAGGCGGGTATTCATCTCGATAAAGTAGAACTCGCCCTCTGAGTAGATAAACTCGACCGTTCCGGCGCCCTCATAGCCTAGAGCCTCGACGAGAGAGGAAGCGGCGCGCATCAGACCTTCGCGCGCTTCTTCGGGGAGGTCCGGGGCCGGAGACTCCTCCAGCAGCTTCTGGTAGCGGCGCTGGATCGAGCAGTCCCTCTCCGGGAAGGTGGCCACCTTGCCTCTCCCGTCGGCGAGCACCTGCACCTCGATGTGCCTCAGAGGGTCCAGGAACCTCTCCACGTAGACCGATCCGTCGCCGAAGGCCGCCCCTGCCTCCCGGCTCGCCTCGGTGAAGGCCGTCTCAAGGTCCTTCTCTCTTTCCACAACCCGCATGCCCTTGCCGCCGCCACCGGCGCTCGCCTTTACCACTAGCGGGTAGCCGACATCCGCCCCGACCCGTTTGGCCTCCGCGACGCTCCCGCAGACTCCTTCTGAGCCGGGTGTAATCGGGACGCCCGCCTCGTCGGCGGCCCGCCGCGCGGCGGCCTTGTCGCCCATGCGCGAGATCACGCGCGACGACGGCCCGACGAACTTCAGGCCGACCCGCTCGCAGATCTCGGCGAACCTGGCGTTCTCCGCAAGGAACCCGTAGCCGGGGTGTATGGCGTCGGCACCCGAGACCTCGGCGGCGGAGATGATGGCGGGGATGTTGAGGTAGCTGCCGCTCGCGGGCGGAGGTCCTATGCAGACCGCCTCGTCGGCGAGCATGCGGTGGAGAGAGTCGGCGTCTGCGGTAGAGTAGACCGCCACGCTCCGTATGCCGAGCTCACGGCAGGCACGGATGACGCGGAGCGCGATCTCCCCCCGGTTGGCTACGAGGACCTTGCCGAGCACGCCCCTACGCGTCTTCCGGACGGATCCTGAACAGCGGCTGGTCGTACTCGACGCCCTCGGCATTCCCGGCCAAGACTTCCACGACCTCCCCGCCGACGTCGGCCGGGATCTCGTTCATCATCTTCATCGCCTCGACGATGCACAGCGTCTGCCCGGCCCTTACCCTCTCGCCGACCTCGACAAACGGCGCCTCGTTGGGGGCCGGGGACCGGTAGAACGTTCCTACGAGCGGCGAACGGACTTCGTGTAGCCCATCCATCTCGGGTAGCGGTTCCTCCTCGGGAGGAGGCTGCGGGACGGGGCGGGCCTCGGGCCAGGGGACCCGCTGCTCGGCGGGGAGGGGGTCTCTGGCTTTCACCATGATCTCCAGGTCCCCGCGCTTCACCCGGATCTCGCCGACCCCGCTCTCGGTGAGCAGGGAGACGAGCCGGCCTACCTCGTCCATCGGCAGGGCGCTCTGCTTCTCTTCGTGTCGGGTTCGGTCCAGTTCCTGCATAGCCCGCAATTCTACACGCGATGGCGTGGGAAAACTCGCCTCCGGCTGTACAATCTTCGGAGCCGATGGAGGAG
>JBFLXF010000372.1:0-3469 GCA_040757515.1 Actinomycetota bacterium | reverse complement strand
GACGGTCGAGGCGACGAAACTCCTGGTAGACGAGGGGTTCGTGGTCCTCCCATACACGAGCCCGGACCTCGTCGCCGCCATCCGGCTCGAGGAGGCTGGCGCGGCGACCGTCATGCCGCTCGCCTCCCCCATAGGCTCCGGTCAGGGGATGCCGGCCTGGGCCTCCATCCAGCGGATAGTCGAGAGAATCTCCGTGCCCGTCGTCGTGGACGCGGGGATAGGCGTGCCCTCGGACGCCGCCTTCGCCATGGAGCTTGGGGCCGACGCCGTGCTCGTCAACACGGCCATAGCCCGCGCCGACGATCCACCGCTCATGGCCGACGCCATGAGGCTGGGCGTCGAGGCGGGTCGCAAGGCGTTCCTGGCGGGCCGGATGCCGGTCAGCCGGTACGCCGTCCCCTCGAGCCCCACCCGCGGCGTGCCGGTCGGGAGTGCCTGAAGGTGAGAATCGCCTGCGACGTAGTGGTCGCGGGTAGCGTGCCCGGCACCACACTGGCGGAGGTCGGCTGCCCGGCCGGTGCCCCTTCGGCAACCGCTCCCTACGCACCGATGACGGTCAATATCCGGGGTGGGCGCCGCTACCCGGTCTCCAAGAGAGACGGACGCGCGATCATCGGCGCCACCGGGAAGCCGGGCGTATACGATCGCCGTCCCACTCTCACGGACGTGGACACGCTCGCTCCCGGAGAGAAGCGCCTGGCACACATCTCCTGGCCCCAGAGGCTCCTGGAGATATCGGTCCCGTGATCACGCTACCTCGAAGACTGCTTGAAGAGATCCTTTCCCACGCCCGCCGGGAGGCTCCGAAGGAGGTCTGCGGCTGGCTCGCAGGAAGGGGCGCGAGGATTCTCAAAGTACTTCCCGTGCCCAACGCGGCGAAGGACCCGCACCTCCGCTTCAGGATGGACCCGGAGGCGCAGCTACGAACGATGCACGAGATAGACGACGGCGGAATGGAGATCGTCGGAACCTACCATTCCCACCCGAAGACCCCGCCGATTCCCTCGCCGCACGATAGAGAGCTGGCGCTCTACCCCGAGGCGGCACACCTCATCGTCTCCCTCGCCGTCCCCGAACCGCAGGTCCGCTGCTACCGCATCGCGCCGGAGAAGACGGTCGAGATAGGGTTGCTCCTCGATCCGTGATAGGCTGCAGACGATGTATCCGACGGCACCATTTCCGGGCCCTGCAGCCGGGGACCGTCTTCCCGGAGGGAGGTAACACGCGGGTGCGCTCCCCGGCGTGGATGATCGCCTACGCGGTAATGCTCGGGCTCGTAGGAGCATCCTACGCGGCGCTGGTCTTCGTCGGGCCGCAGGCCGCGCTCATCTTCTCCCTGGCGGCCCTCGCAGCCGTCGTCGTCGCGCTGGCGCTCGTGTTCCTGCGGTAGCGGGCGCGGGATACGCACCCTCCACTATACTGCCGGGAGTCCGCACGGATCCTCGGGAGGAGTCAGAATGGGCGCGTTGGAAGGTATCGTTTCGGCGGCAAATACCATAATCTGGACCTACCTGCTGGTGGTGCTCCTGATCGGGCTCGGAGTCTATTTCACGGTCCGCTCGAACTTCGTGCAGTTCCGGATGCTCAGCGAGATGATACGGGTACTCCTCGGGCGGGCGGACGGCGGGGTCTCCTCCTTCGGCGCCTTCGCCGTCGGGACGGCGGCGAGGGTGGGCACGGGGAACCTCGCGGGCGTCGCCCTCGCCATCGGGGTTGGCGGGCCGGGGGCGGTGTTCTGGATGTGGCTGATAGCGCTCGTGGGTTCGGCTTCGGCCTTCGTAGAGAGCACCCTCGCCCAGCTCTACAAGGTCCGCGACGGCGACACCTTCCGCGGCGGCCCGGCCTACTATATGGAGAAGGCGCTCGGACAGCGGTGGATGGGCGTGCTCTTCGCCGTTCTGATCACGTTCACCTTCGGGCTGGTGTTCACCTCCGTTCAGGCGAACACCATCTCGCTCGCCATAAACGAGTCCTACGGCGTAAACCGCTTTATCATGGGCCTAGTGATCGTCGCTCTCACGGCGCTCGTGATCTTTGGGGGCATCAAGCGCATCGCGCACGTGGCGGAGGTGCTGGTGCCGGTACTCGCCATCCCCTACGTCCTGATGGCGCTCTATATCATCGTAACGAATTTCACGGAGATACCGCAGGTCCTCTTCCTGATCGTCTCCGACGCCCTGGGGTTCCAGCCGGCCCTCGGCGGGGGCCTGGGCGCCGCCCTCCTGGTCGGCGTCCAGCGCGGGCTGTTCTCCAACGAGGCAGGCATGGGGAGCGCCCCCAACGCCGCGGCCACCGCGAGCGTCTCTCATCCGGTCAAGCAGGGCCTCGTGCAGGCCTTCGGCGTCTTCGTGGACACGCTCGTCATCTGCAGCGCCACCGCGTTCATCATCCTCTTCAGTGGCATCTACCAGTCCGGGGAGGCCGACGGCATCGCGCTCACCCAGCAGGCTCTGGGGAGTCAGATCGGGGGCTGGGCCTCGTCGTTCATCGCGTTTGCGGTCTTCACGTTCGCCTTCTCCTCGATCATCGCCAACTACTACTACGGTGAGACGAATATCGAGTTCATGACCGGCGACGACCGCTACGTCTTCTACTACCGCCTCGCGGTGCTGGGCTTGGTTCTCTTCGGCTCGGTCGCCGCCCTGGAGCTGGTCTGGACACTGGCAGACCTGTTCATGGGCTCGATGGCGCTGGTCAACCTCGTCGCCATCGCCCTGCTCGGCCACCTCGCCTTCGCCGCCCTCAAGGACTACCGTTCCCAGCGCCGCTCCGGCAAGGATCCAACCTTCCGCGCCTCCAGCATCCCCGGCCTGCGCAACACAGAGGTCTGGGGAGAATCGGAGCGGGTGCGGTGAGCCAAGAGAGCTGCACTCCCTCCGATATTGTTGTAGATTGAAGAAGACAACCGGGGAGCTCCCGGCAGGGGGCTGAGAGGGCGCTGATATAGCCGCGCCGACCCGAGGAACCTGATCCGGGTAATACCGGCGGAGGGAGAGATATGAGACACCTTTACCCGACACCGACGCTTCGGCGCGGGCTCTTTGGGCGCACCGAGTCTAAAACGTTTCCCGTTACCGCCTTCAAGCCCTTCACCGCCCCTCTGAAAGACTCGCCGGAGCAGCGCTGCGCGGCGCAAGGGCGAACCCTCCGGAGGACGGTCGGGGGTCGAGGATGAGCGTCGAGATGACCGGCGTGCTCCTCCTGGTATCCCTCGGGTTCGCCGCAGCAGGTATCGCTTACTCCAGAAGGTTTACCGACAATCTGGAGGACTACATCACTGCCCGCAGCAGCATGGGGGCCTCCGTGACCGCCGTAACCTTGGTGGCCTCGGGGATGGGGGCCTGGATCCTGTTCAGCCCGGCGGAGGCGGCGACCTGGGGCGGAATGCCGGCGATCCTGGGCTACGCTCGGGGCGCTGCCGCGCCGCTGCTGGTCTTTATCCCTCTTGGCAGGAGGCTCCGGCGGCTGA
>JBFLXF010000371.1:1549-3470 GCA_040757515.1 Actinomycetota bacterium | reverse complement strand
AGGCCGACCGGGCGATCTCGCTCTGCCTGGAGGCGGGTGTGGACCACTTCGACACGGCGGCGGACTACGGCGCGGGGAACTCCGAGAGGCACCTCGGGCGCTGGATGGGCGAGATACGGGGCCGGATCTTCCTCTCCACCAAGACCGGCGAGCGAGAGAGGGAGGCGGCGAGGCGCTCGATCGAGGCCTCCCTGGAGCGCCTGCGGGTCGAGAGCGTGGACCTGATACAGCTGCACGCCGTCTGCGACATCGCGGACCTCGATCGGGCAACCGGCAGCGGTGGCGCCCTCGAGGCGGCCCTGCAGGCGCGCGACGAGGGGCTCGTCGGGGCTATCGGGATCACCGGCCACGGCCACGAGGCGCCCGCGACGCACCTCGAGGCGCTCCGGCGCTACCCCTTCGAGACGGTCCTCACGCCCTGGAACTACGTCCTCTCCACCGACGAGGGCTACCGCGCGGACTTCGAGGCCCTCGTCCGGGAGGCGCGCCGCCAGGACGCCGGCCTGATGACCATAAAGACGGTCTCGCGCCGCAACTGGCCGGAGGGTGACCCGCTCGAGGGACAGCGGCGGGCGACGTGGTACGAGCCGTTCGAGGAGCAGGAGCTCATAGACGCCGCCGTCTCCTTCGTGCTGGCGCGCGAGGAGATCTCCGGCATCGCCATGGTCGGCGACGTGGGCCTCATTCCCGGGATGATCGAGGCCGAGAAGGCCAGGATGCCGCTAGAGGAGGCCGAGAGGCTCCTCTCCGGCGCACCCGGCTACTCCTCCCCGTTCGTCTCCATGCCCTTCTAGCCGCCCCCTCGGAAACGTTTGCGCCGATGCGTTTGCGGATAAGTATCCGGCTGTTTGCGAGAGAGATCTGAGGAGGCAGCTTTGGAGAAGCGAAGGTTTGGCAGGACCGGGATGGAGATCACGCCGATAGGCTTCGGCTCCTGGGCCATCGGCGGGGGCGGATGGGCCGCCGCCTGGGGGCCGCAGGACGACGAGGAGGCTATCGGCGCCATACGGCGGGCCCTCGAGCTCGGGATGAACTGGATCGACACCGCCGCCGTCTACGGGCTCGGGCACTCCGAGGAGCTCGTCGCCCGGGCCTTGAAGGGCGTGCCGGAGGCCGACCGGCCCTACGTCTTCACCAAGTGCTCGCTGGTGTGGGACGAGAACCGCGAGGTCCACAACGTCCTCAAGAAGGACTCGGTCAAGCGCGAGTGCGAGGACTCGCTCAGGAGGCTGCAGGTCGACTCCATAGACCTCTACCAGATCCACTGGCCCAACCCCGACCCCGATATCGAGGAGGGCTGGGAGGCGCTCGCCGAGCTCAAGGAGGAGGGCAAGGTCCGCCACATCGGCGTCTCCAACTTCGACGTCGGGCAGATGGAGCGCATAAAGGAGATCGCCCCGGTCGAGACGCTCCAGCCGCCCTACAACATGCTCAACCGGGGGATAGAGAAGGAGATCCTCCCGTACTGCCAGCAGAACGACATCGGGGTGATCGTCTATTCTCCGATGCGCAGCGGCCTCCTGACCGGGAAGATGACCCGCGAGCGCGTCCAGAACCTCCCCTCCGACGACTGGCGGCGCAACTCCGAGGACTTCAACGAGCCGAAGCTCTCGGAGAACCTGAAGCTCGTGGAGAAGCTCGAGGAGATCGGGGGCCGGCACGGCCGCTCCCCCGGCGAGGTCGCCATAGCCTGGACCCTGCGGCACCCGGCGGTCACGGCGGCCATCGTCGGCGGGCGGCGCCCGGAGCAGGTGGACGGCATCATCGGGGCGGCGGAGTTCCGCCTCTCGGAGGAGGAGATCCGGGAGATAGAGGCAGCGATCCCCGCCTAGGCCCTCTCCTGCGCTCGCCGCAGGACGCATAGAGCCTGTAAGGCTTGCAGGGATTGCAGGCGCGGGCGGCGAATCACGCCCCCCGCGCG